>JAATFC010000040.1 GCA_015655435.1 Chitinophagales bacterium
ATATTTTAAAATCAATAAAAGCCTTTTAGGTAGATTCCTAAAATCTGTAAGCAATACTTATCCTAAAATTTCGTCTTGCCTCTACTATATAACTATAATAATTTACACCACCCTTAGCTCTTATCGCCGCACTCGCCGTTGTGATGGATCCTGCAGTCATTAATTTCAAGTTATTGAATAGATTGTTGACCAATAATGATATGCCAAACTTGCCTTTTTGGTAATTAACCCCAGCGTCCGTTCGGACATAGTTTTTGAAATTAGCTGTTTTCGTGACACCAATGGCTCTGTCAAATTGTGTCTGAAGACTACCCATTACACCAAATCCTTTTAGTGTACCTTTTAGTATTTTGTAATCCAACCAAGCGTTGGCAACATGTTTTGCAGTATTAGGCGTGATCGTTCCAATAGTGGAATCCACGGACGATTGGGATATTTTAGAGTCGGTTAATGCATAGTTGATATTGGCATTCAAACCCGGCAATATCTCTCCACTCAAATCAAACTCGATACCTTTGGTAGTCGTTTCACCTAATTGTGCTTGGAAAGTCTGACCATTCACGATATGTGATGGGTCTGGATCTGTTACTAAGGCATTTTTTCTTTTGATCTGGTAAGCGGTTAGGCTCGAAATCCATCTACCATTTCCCCACTCCTTTTTTATACCACCTTCAATATCCTCTCCTTTAATAGGTTTGAACGCATTTCCTTGCCAATCTGTACCAGATACAGGAACAAATGTTTTGTCAAATAATGCATATATACTTGTTGATTTATCAATAGAATAACTAAGTCCGACTCTAGGTGAAAACACATTATCGCTCATGTCAGCAGTAGATGATTTACCGACTGTAAGTGAATTGGTAAACCGAAGTCCCAATGATAACCTTAATTTATCATCAAGGAAAGCCATCTCATCATGCACGTACGCCGAAGCAATAGAAACTGAAGATACATAATTGCTACCACCGGCTCTTACTCTTACACTTTTGGAACGGTCGATATCTGGGAATACACTCCCCGGGATACCATATTTTGGATCATATACGTTAAAGGCGAAAGGAATGGAGTCCAATAATGTCCTAAAATCCCCCCAGAACTTTTTATTGCTAAAATCACCCCCAAACAATATTCGATGTCTCACCTTACCCGTTTGCTCTTGCCCACTGAAAGAAAATTGACCAAATCGATTTTCGCCTGCTTCATCGCCAATACTCCAATAGCGGGGCATATCTCCATTGGCTTTCATATAGCTTGCCCATGTACTGTTAGCAATCATCGCAAAATTAAAATAAGCCAACTGCGCATGCGCAGACCATTTTTCGTTTATTTTATGATCTAAATACACGTATGCACTGTGATCTCGAATCTTACCAGGTTCCATGGAAGGGTCTCCATAAAAGAAATCATTTTTGATACCCGTATCTGCAAATCCTCTTGGAGAAAAAACATAGTTACCATTGGCTAAATAAGAAGAGCCTTGATATGTATATTCTAATGTTATTGATGTCGCGTCGTCCACCAAATATTTCAAAACGGGTGCGATAAGAACACGTTTGTTATAGTTATATTTAGTATAGTAATCTTTTTGTTGTCCTGCTATGTTAAGCCTATATAGTAATTTACCATCATTGCTTAGTTTACCGTCAAAATCTAGTGCCGCTCTGTAAGTGCTGAAACTACCAACGCTAAAAGTAGCAGAACCTCTTTTTACGCCAGTTGGTTTTTTAGTAACAACATTATAAAAACCACCAGGCTCTCCTGCCGAACTCATATAACCTGCAGGTCCCTTTACAAATTCAATTCGGTCAATCATGGCGGCATCCTCTGCTGTAGGACCCCAAGAAGCTTCAATATTCATCCCGTTTCTGAAGGCGGGTAATTTAGAACCGCGCATTCTGATATTGGCATATTGGTTATCCCAATGCCCTTGACGCGTGGCACCACTAATATTTCGAGTAATACCGTCTACTACATCAAAAACCATCTGATCCGCCAATATTTCAGAAGAGATAACTTGGATATTTTGTGGTAGTTCTAATATCGGCGTTTTTAGTCTTAATGAGGAACTCAGATCATCATTCTTGTATCTGTTACGTCTGGCATTTACGATAACCTCTTCCAAACCCTTGAAAGTATTGGCAAAACGAATAGTTACATCTGGATTTGCACCATTAACAACGTTCAAGGTTTGGTCAACAGGAGAGATTCCCGGAAAAAATACGGATAACGTAAGGTTTCCTGCCTCAATATTGTTGAAATGAAAAGCACCATTATCATCTGTAAATGTCGTCCTATTGGTGTTTTTGATGCGAATGGTAGCACCGGGAAGTGGTTGTCCATCTGAACTAACAACCAAACCTTTAATCACTATTTTGGAGGATTCTTGGGCAAATGCAACGATTCCAATAAATAAAATGAAAGAGAGCAGAGAAATAATTTTGGTCATGTCTTTCTAATTTTTTTGCAAAATTAGAGACACGAAAAAGACTAGCATTTAAGATATACGTAATAAAATTTACGATATGCGGAATATTATCAAAAAACTGATCTTATTTATCTTTTAAAACGTGGGGTAACATTTTATGTACAACAAGCATTACTTCACTCGTCAAGATGGTTGCAATATCAATTGTTGCATTGTAAAAGTACTTTCTCGCTCTATCAGTCCTTCTATGTAGTCAAAATAACCTGTTACTGTTCTTTTCAATTGTCTTATTTCTTCTTCTTGCAAATAGTTTTTTGTAATAAATTACATCTTGCTTCAAAATCCCGCCATCCGGTGCATTTTTCCATGTTAGCAAGCCCATATTTTCTTTTTACCATCGGCTGTTTTGTAAATTATTTCCGCTGCTGTTTTTCCTGTAACGACAAAGTGCAATATGATCTGAGAAAAGCGGAAATAGAATTTGCGAAGCATCCGATGGAGTTTCAAAGCGTCGCTTAGACATGTATAACAAAAGTGTATATGTCCAGCCTCTCTATTTTTCTTAAAGCAAAACAGTCGCTTGGATATCCAAGCGACTGTTGTTATAGTGAGCTTCTAAAAACTATTTAGAAATCAATCCTGCAAAATAGTGAACCGTACGAACCAATTGACTTACGTAGCTCATTTCGTTGTCGTACCAGCTTACAACTTTTACAAGTTGTTTGTCGCCAGCAGAGATAACTTTTGTCTGTGTAGAATCAAACAATGAACCGAAGTGCATGCCAACGATATCGGAGCTTACAATTTCATCTACATTGTAGCCAAAGCTTTCGTTGCTAGCCGCTTTCATCACTGCGTTGACTTCTTCAACCGTAACTTTTTTGCTAACTAGAGCAACCAATTCAGTAGAAGAACCTGTGATTACAGGAACACGTTGTGCACCACCGTCCAATTTGCCTTTCAATTCCGGCAATACCAAGCCGATTGCTTTCGCAGCACCGGTTGAGTTAGGAACGATGTTAGCAGCCGCAGCTCTTGCACGACGCAAATCACCTTTTGCATGAGGTCCGTCCAATGTATTTTGGTCGTTAGTATATGCATGGATTGTAGTCATGCTACCAACTTCAATAGTGTATGCATTATGCAATGCCTGCGCCATTGGAGCAAGACAGTTGGTAGTACAAGATGCACCACTGATGATTGTTTCACTACCATCCAATATAGTGTGGTTAACGTTGAATACGACCGTTTTCATATCGCCAGTAGCAGGTGCAGATATGACAACTCTTTTCGCACCGGCTTTGATGTGTGCTTCTGCTTTTTCAGCGGAAGTAAAGAATCCGGTACTTTCAATTACGACATCAACATCGTGTTGTCCCCAAGGAATAAGAGCTGGGTCTCTCTGTGCGTATATTTTTACTTCATCTCCATTAACGACGATGGAATCAGCATTACTGGAAACTTCTCCTTCAAAACGACCTTGTGCGCTGTCATATTTCAACAGGTGTGCAAGCGTCTTAGGGTCAGTCAAGTCGTTGATAGCAACAACTTCGATTCCTTCCATGTTGTATATCTGCCTGAAAACGAGGCGACCGATACGTCCAAAACCATTAATGGCTACTTTTACTGTACTCATTTTTAACGTTATTGATTGAAAAATTAGTACGCGAATTTACGCATATTAAATGAATCAAAGATTAATTTTTGTTTTCGCTGCCCAAAAAGATATCGAGAAGATTTGTAATTTTTTTGAAAAATTTTTCTGCCAAAATTTGGTCAGTCCGATTTTTGGCTTACTTTTGCACTCCCCAAAACAAAGGGCATGGAGCGTTGGTCAAGGGGTTAAGACACCTCCCTTTCACGGAG
>JAATFC010000194.1 GCA_015655435.1 Chitinophagales bacterium
AAAATTGTTTTCCATTGTTTGTCATTATCAACCTCGAAAAGATATTCTGCACCTTCTGCTAAACGACTTTCAAATGCTTCCTGCATCTGTTTTGTCGGATGGAACTCCAATACGGAGCAATCATTGACTATATTGACATTCAGAAAATTTTCGATTTCAGTATATGCTTTTTTAGCAAATGGGAGCAATTCATCAATCATCCAAGTCTTCACAATACGCCGACCAGTAACTGGATTGATGACGCCACTCGCAATACGCGAAGCCGTATTGGATAAAGGCTTGTCCAATACAAGAACGGATTTATTAGCCTGATGCAGATAATAACTGAGAAACGTCCCACTGATACCCTGTCCAACTATAATATAATCAACTACCATAGTTGCAAGATAGTTTTTTAATGGAAACGGATAATTTGATAGTTGTTAACTATCCATTCATCTGAGGGTCGCTTATGCTTTCCTTACCATTCTCTGCATGTCCGGCATACATCATTTTAAAATCTTTATATCCATCGACCAATAGCGTAAAGTCGTACCAACCAAAACTATTATCCAATATAATATCTATATTGGAAGAGCTATTGGGTACAATAGTTTTTGATAGGTTTGATTTGCCATAAGCATTGTCAATTATAGAAAGCTTTAAAGCAGTTATTTCTTTATTGCGAATGGATAATGTCAATGCTCCGTATTGTTTACCTTTCAGCAGAGCATGCCTTACAACTATATCCAGTTTTGGATCAGCTTGACCACCTTCAAATAAGCGATAAAATCCATTAGGTCCATGAACGGCAAGCTTATAGTATTGGTCTTTAAACCTGTCTACCAACCATTCATAATGTAAACTATCTCCTGCCGCAACTGTAAAATTCCAGTTAGCTCCTTTTTCCAGTTCCTCTTTCTTTTTATAGTCGTTGAGCGCATAAACAGAGAAAGGAGAGCCAGCAGATTTTTCTTTAAATATTTTTTTGTCAGCAGCGAAATTCAATTGCAAAACATTTCCTCTTCTCTGCAAATCAACACCGAGTTCATACGGTAGAGCATTGCTTTTACGTTCTCCCTTTTCTTGTTCTAAGTAGTTTTTTATAGTAGATTTATTTTGAGAAATTGATTCAATTTCCTTGTCAATCAATGCTTCCATCGGTTTTGGTAGCGGTTGGAAACGAGCTTTGTCTATTCTCTCTACATAAGCGTTTCTATTGAGATAGGCTGGTTCGTCTATTTTTTCGCCGTTGTATGGTCGGAAAACCGAGGAAAGATTTCCGCAAACAGCACGACGCCAATCGGTAATATTTTTACATTCCGTTTTGTTCTTGGACTTTCTGGTTGCGAAGCCTTCCAAAAACTGTACGACCGACGTATGGTCAAACACTTGCGAATTGACATAACCTCCACGCGTCCACGGTGACGCAACTATAAACGGAACACGATAGCCTAATCCAATAGGACTTTCGCGAACGCGAGCAGGAAAAACTTTTTTGCGTACTTCTTCATCTTCTCTGGTTACGTATTCGGATGCAAGTTGTTGGATGCTGGAGGATACTATACCTGTCGAACGGTCTCTATAGTCTGGCGCAACGAATGGCGGCATGTGGTCAAAATAACCATCATTCTCATCATAAGTCAATATAAATATTGTTTTTTTCCATACTTCGGGATTCTCGGTCAATATATCCAGCACTTCAGAAACATACCATGCACCATACCAGGGCGCAGACGGATGGTCCGAAAAATTTTCAGGAGCGACCAACCAAGAAACTGCAGGTAACTTTCCCGAACTTACATCCTTTCGGAACTGGTATAAGATATCCGACTTTGGCACTGTAATTTCACGTTCCTCTGTATTATTGTTATATTTTAGTTTTTCTGTTTTATGAAAATCCTTATCGGCTTTATTGACTACAAAAGCATTATCATGCAGAGCCTGCGAGCGAGCATCCAATACGGTACTGAGTTCAGCATTTACCTTCGTCAATTCTTTATCCAACCATATAGTCCGGTTTTCTAGTGATTTTAATTTTCTGGCTAGCTTTTTATCATCAATATTTTTCCCTAATTCATTTTGTAATACTAGTCTTTGTTTTTCATTGTCAGTGCGCATTCTTTCCAATACATCCATATAACGTTCATCACGACGAACATGAAACTGACTAAACCATTCTATAGGATTGTCCGTAAAATTACCCAACCACGGCTCATCCTCTTCCTTTAGACCCGATAGATAACTCAATTCGTTCTGATATATTTTCCAGGAAAGTCCAGCGTCCTGCAACATCTCCGGAACAGTTGACCAGCTTATCTCCCGCTCATAGTCTACATATTCATTTTGGACAAGTGCAGGTTCATTTTCATCTGCATTTTTCCTTAAATTCCCACTGAAAAAATATAGTCTGTTGGGCGTTGTGCCTGTAAGCGAAGAGCAAAAATGATGGTCACAAATAGTGAACGCATCCGCCATTGCATAGTTGAACGGTAAATCCTCTCTTGTATAGTGTCCGAGCGTCATCGGCATATCCTGAAAGCCCGGATATCCTGTTCGCTTGGCATTGAGCCAATTGTCATACTTACCATTGTTTCTCGTATCCACCTGGTCTATCCAAGTGTGTGGCAATCCTCCCATCCATGTGATTTTGGACTTGTCCATATTAAGTCGAAAAGGGAGATACGTTTTGCTCGATTTATTGGATTGCATCCATACCGGATTACCATTTGGCAAACGTATAGTACGAGGGTCATTAAAACCGCGCACGCCATTAAGTGCACCAAAACAATGGTCAAACGAACGATTTTCCTGCATCAACAGTACTATATGCTCCGCATCCTCAAACGTAGAACCTTTAGCAGGATTAATTTCCAAGGCTTTCTTAATAGATGCAGGAAGTGTATTAGCTAAACCCAGACCACCAGAAAGCAATCCTGTATTTTTCAGAAAATTTCTCCGCGTTTGTTTGTTCATCATTTCAATTTATAGTTATCCAATACTAATAGTCTACCATCAGACTATCCAATATGCGGTTGGCATCTTGACTTGTTGCATGTGACTTGCCATCGTAATAAGCGTCCAGCCAGTTACCATACATTAGGTTAGGCAAGGCTATATATTGCACACCGAACAAGGTCTGATTTGTTTGCGTCCAAGCACCACGAGATGTACTATTTTTATTGTTGAATGCACTAGAAAAATCGCCCAAGTTATCACCACAATACATAACTATATTGAACTCTTTTGAGACAGTAGCCCTACGAGCCTCCTTGTCGGAGCCAGATGTCATCAATAGCAAATGGCGGTCGTCAGCAAAAGGAAAATTGAATTTCTGTAAATTTTTCAAAGTAGATACCTGTTCAGAAACAGCCATATTGGTAATGTAAAAAACCGTCACACCTCGTGAAGCGGCATATTTGAAAAAAGATGGAGCTCCCGGAACAGTATCTGCTGCAGACTTGTCCGTCCACTCTTTCCATCTCTTAAAAGTATATCCCTCATTTGCCTTGACCATGTGAACCGTTGACGGACTATTGTCCAAAATGGTCTCATCAATATCCGTGACTACGGCTAAAGGCTTTCCGTTTGTATTATTTTTGATAGCATCATCCAAACTAATACGCGCAAAATTATATGCCTGAAAACACAGAGCCTTGTATTCCGCTGCCTTCTGTTGCCACAATGCGCCCCAC
>JAATFC010000003.1 GCA_015655435.1 Chitinophagales bacterium
AATGAATATTTGGAGCATCACAGAAACCCTAATGATAATAATACAAGCAACTTCATAATTGAGGATTGATTAGTTATATAGGGGCAGACTTTCAGTCTGCTTTATGGAAACTATGAACTTTAAGTTCATAGTGGTTTATTTTTTATCTTTTTCAGTTGTCATTGACGTTTTCACTGACAACCATCTTGTGGTTTTTACTTTTTATATTTCCACAACAAACTCCCATCTCCATAACTTAAAAAACGAAAATCATGCCCCATTGCATATTGGTATATTTTTTTCCAATAGTCACCGACAACTGCCGAAACTAGCAAAATTAAAGTCGATTGTGGCTGATGAAAATTAGTAACCAAGCCATTGGCGATTTTTAGTTGATAGCCAGGTGCAATAATGATTTGCGTTTTTGCTATCAATCGTTCAATATGGTTTTCGTGTAGCCAATTGATTAGTGCGTTTATCGCGTCTTTTGCCGAAATATTAGTTGGCAATTCGTAAGGATCCCATTGCTGTACGTCGATATGCAAAGGTTCTAGTTTATGCTGCATAGCTTTGACGCCCATCCAATATAAGCTCTCGACAGTACGCATGGACGTTGTGCCAACAGTAATGATATTGCGGTTTTCGGTAAGTACCGACGAAATATTTTGAAGAAAAGAAAGTGAAATGTCAATCGCTTCATAATGCATCTCATGGTCTGCCATGTGTTCTGCTTTTACAGGTTTGAATGTTCCTGCTCCGACATGCAAAGTGACAAAATCGTAAGTACAATGTTTTTGCTTCAGACTATCCAATACGTTTTCCGTAAAATGCAAACCCGCCGTGGGTGCAGCTACCGAACCATCATATTTTGCGTAAACAGTTTGATAGCGTTCCTTGTCCGAAAGTTCCGTTTCGCGATTGAGGTACGGCGGTAATGGGATGATGCCTGCATAGTGTAGAACCTCAGCAAATGATAGACTTTTGTCGTTCCAATATAGATGCACAAGAAAATAATCGTTGCGTTTTTCTATTTTCTCAGCAGACAATTCTACTTGTCCGTTTTTTCCATCGAATGTTCTGGTCAACGATCCTTCTTTCCATTTTTTTGCACCGCCAACTAGGCATTTCCAATACACCTCACCAGTCTCCAACATGGCTGAAGTGATGTCTGGATAACGGTTGTCGTGTTCGAGGCAAAAAATCTCAATGGTAGAGCCTGTCGCATTTTGAAAGAAAATACGCGCCTCAACAACTTTAGTATTGTTGAAAACCAAAAACGAATTTTCAGGTATGTAGTCTGATATATTGGCATAAGTATTTTCCTGAATGGATTGGTCTGTGTCGAATACCAATAGTTTGCTTGCGTCTCGCTGTGGAAGCGGATATTTTGCGATACGGTTTTCCGGAAGTTCATAAGTATAGTCCAGAATGGAAATATCTTTTGGATGCATGGCGCAAAGGTAGCGGTTCTGTCAATAGTTTGAGTGGTAATTTCATTGCGAATGTTTGGAAGCTGCAGCAAAATAATGACCGAAATATAACGTAGCCCAATAGCGTTTGTTGTTTAAATAATGTACCTTTAAAAGCATAATCCCATCCGCATCCAACTATGAGAAAGAAAAAAGACACTAAGAAAAAAGTTCCCAACGCCTTGCCAAATGAGAAGCGCGTTGGCTCGATTGAAGAATTCAAACTGTCCATATTGCCGGAGTTTGACAGTAAGATTGAAGACACCGAACAGTTTTATCAGGACTTGATTTCGAAAGTCAATCTTTTTGCTCCGGGGAAATATATGTGGTATGTGGTGGAGCGATTGACTATTTTTCAGATGGGAGGCATGGTCAGCCATTTTTTAGGACTTGACGCCAGTTATTGGAAGAACAAGACACCGGAGGATTATTTCGCATTCATACACCCGGACGATATTCCATATGTAATGACCTATGCAAAAATCATCTACAACTTCCTGACAAAAATCAAGGAAGACGAAAAAACCTTCTTTCATCCAAACCTATATTTTCGACTCAAAAATCCGGGTAATGATAGTTACAAATCCATACTTTTTCAATACATATATTGGAAGTACGATGTCGATCACGGTATCGAAAGCATATTGCATGTAGTGTCAGATATATCGCATATTGAGCAGTCCAACTATAAACCCATGCTGACTATATTGGATGAAAAAAATGATGTTCTTCATTTTTCAAAAGCTGTCGGCAATGATGTCGATGATGCGCTGAACTCTATGGACATCAAGCATCTTACGAAAAGGGAAAGAGACATTATCAAACTATTGGCGAAAGGATTGAGCAGCAAACAAATATCTGATGCACTATTGATTGCAAAAAATACAGTTGAGAATCATCGACAAAATCTATTGAGAAAAACCGGCTGCACGTCAAGTCCGGAAGTCGTTGCCTATGCCTTGAAGTTTGGTCTCTTGTAGTTATAAATCACTATATTTTTTTGTATTGTAACCAACTAGTTTTGGAGAATAAATTATTATTTATTCAAATTCAAAACTGTTGTAAAGATGAAAAACGATTCTTCCAAAAAATTGCTCGACAATTTTATGAAAATTAATAACGCTGCGAATGAGTCCTATGACCCGCAACGTTGCATGATTCCGCCACATCCAGACCTAAAAAAGAAACTGGACGCGGAGCTCAAAAAACTAAAAACAGCCAACAAAGGATTGTTCACAGACCGCATTGGAGTTTTGCCGCAGGACAGGGTTGGTCTCAATGACGGTCTGATTTATCCCGGTACGGTTTTTCCTGCCGGAACAGGGCCTGAACTTGCCAAAAGTGCTGCAGCCAACAGAGCACCTTTGAGTGGAACAGTACGCGTTGCCGTCGTATTGGTCGATTTTTCCGACAAGCCGATGACTACTCCGAAATCGCATTTTGAAAACCTCTTTTTCTCTTTAGGTTCTATTGCTACGGGTAGTGTCAGGGAATATTATCGCGAGGTTTCCCACGGTACTATTGATATACAAGGTCAGGTTGTCGGTCCATATCGGATGCCAAAAACAATGGCGCAATATGCCAATGGGCATTCAGGAACTGGCAGCGCGTCTCCCAATGCGCGGACAATGGCGAAAGATGCGGCTGTCGCAGCCAACCCTGCTTTGAACTATGCTTTGTATGACAATGACCATGACGGATATGTCGATGCATTCATAGTTGTCCATGCTGGGACGGGTGGGGAAGTGAGCGGTTCGACTAACGATATCTGGTCACACAAATGGGTATTGGAAGGAACGTCGCCTTATTCTGCCGATGGAACCAAAATCTATGCATATCTGACCGTTCCTGAAGACTGTCGATTAGGCGTCTGTGCACATGAGTTGGGACATCTCCTGTTTGGCTTCCCAGACTTGTACGACACGGATTATTCAAGTGAAGGTATCGGTAACTGGTGCTTGATGGCAGGTGGTAGTTGGAATAATGAAGGCAATACTCCCGCGCATCCTTCCGCTTGGTGCAAATGCCAACAAAACTGGGTTTCTACAGTGGTCCCGACCACCAATCAGAGCAACGTAGCATTGGAGGATGTGAAGACTGGTTACAAAGTCCATAAACTTTGGAAGAACGGCGTACCTGCTAATGAATATTTTCTAGTGGAAAATAGGCAGAAAGTTTTGTTTGATAAATTTTAGCCCAATAGTGGTTTATTGATTTGGCATATTGACGAATCGACTCCCAATAACACAAATGAGAGCCACTATAAAGTTGCATTGGTACAGGCCGACGGAAGGAAGGACATGGAGCATAATGTCAATAGAGGAGATGCCGGAGACAGCTACCCAGGCTCGTCCAATAACGTAAAATTCAATAATTCTTCTACGCCTAATTCCCAGTCCTATGCTGGCTCCAATACTTGTGTTGCTGTTGAGAATATCAGTGCGTCTGCCAATATCATGCATGCCGATCTTAAAGTGAAATGTACACTGAAAATCAAAGAAGTTAAGGAGATTAAGGAAATAAAAGAAATCAAGTTGGAAAAGGTAGAGCTTAAGGAAATAAGAGCGGACAAGACATTGATTTCGGATAAGGGATTGATTAGGGACAAGCAAATCGTGGAAAAAAGAGTGGACAAGCTCAACGAGAAACTAGCGGACGGTGGATTTAATAATCTTACGCAAGACCTAACAGGTCAAGCAGATTATTCCGTAGAGCAGAGACTGGCGTTATTGGAATCACAGTTGTCCTATATCCAGCCCTTTATCGAACAGGAACTTCGCCCTGATCTTTCGGAAGGAGCATTGCAAGGGGAAAACGACCAGGAAGAAGTAGATGAATAAACACAATTTATAGTTCTATTGTAGTAAAGAAATAAACCATGGAAATCCTAATATTTTGTCAGGAAACTGATATAGTCATGCACACGTTGTATCGCAAACTGCATGAAGTTGATTGTCAAGCGAAACTGGTAACAGACAAAGACCTTGCGTTTGCCAGATACTGGAATCACAGCAGCGACGAACATGGAAATTTCAATACTACAATAGGATTAATCGATGGAACGCATATCGATTTCTCTAAAGTGAAATGTATAGTCAACAGGATTGTATATATTCCAATGTTTCATTTTGTCAATGTTCAGGATCGCCAATATGCAGAAATGGAAATGTATGCTTTGTTTCTTAGCTTGTTGAAGTCCAATGAACCAAAACTGCTTTCTTCCATTAAGTTTCATCATATTGGTAATATCCAAACCAATAACCGTTTTTTCCTATTGGACAAAATGGTACGAGCAGGATTGCCTATACAAAAAACGATTTGGAAAACGGATTCGACTGGAAACAGCGCAGACAAAAATATGATTCCGTTTGAGTTAAAACCTATACAGAATGGTGTTTTGCGAAAAAAGTCCGCATACGAAATGCTAAAACGAACTCCTACCATATTTTTGGAAAGACTATCCAATATCAACACCGTTGAATGCGTGTGTGGCTCTATTGTACAGCGTAGTGACTTGGATGCCTATCGTGAACAAGTTGCGCGCCTATTGGATGAGTTGGGTTATCCGTTGGTCTCACTGAAATATGGATACGAAAAAGATTCCGTTAGCTTTATTTCCCTCGACTGCATGCCGAAAAATATTAGCAGCGAAGCACTCTCTCAACTTATGGAATGTATCATCAATAAAACTATAAAAAATGATTTTAGTAGCAGGAATACCAAGCGAGCCACCCTTAGCATTAGTCATTGAGTCGGCGGATCGGCTCGGTGTAAAATGTATAGTGTTAAATCAACGCAATGCGCATTTGTACAAATTGGAATCAATGGTTTCTGATGAGGGAATTCAGTTTCGCATGGATATTGGCAGTGATTCTTTTGATATGAAAGACGTTGCTGGAATCTATCCACGTCTGATGGACTACTATCAATTGCCCGAGATTAAAGACAAAGTATTCAATTATATTGGTTCGGATTTCGTGGAAAAATCAATAGTTCTGCAACAATTGTTCACTGAATATACGGAAGTGACGAATTGCCGCGTATTGAACAAGTCTTACCCCATGCTAACCAATATGTCCAAACCATTTCAATCCCAAATCATTGCCCAATGTGGCTTTCTGGTACCGCCTACTTGTATTACTTCTAGTTGGGATGCGATGGCTGAATTCAAACAAGAGTATGAAAATATTATTTTTAAATCCATCAGCTCGACCCGGTCTATAGTTAAACAACTGAACGATGATTTTATAGTTCACAAAGAGAAGATAAAATTTTTGCCCGTTCAATTTCAGGAAAGCCTTATTGGAACAAATATCAGAGTGCACGTCGTTGGAGATGTTCTTTTTGCTACAAAAGTAGATTCCGAAACGGTTGATTACAGATATGCCAATAGGGAAAATAAAACCACGCGATTAAGCGCTTTCGATTTGCCTATTTCTGTTCAGAAAAAATGTTTTCAGTTGTCCAAAACACTGGAATTGCCGTTATGCGGAATAGACTTATTTTTGACGGAGGATAATCAATATTATTGCTTTGAAGTCAATCCCTCACCGGGTTATAGTTATTATCAGATGAATACCGGTCAGGATATTTCGGGTGCTATTGTAAAATGGTTGGAATACGGTACTGCTAAATAAAAATATATGGTTCCGATAATCGAAAACTACGCTATTGTCTCTGGTAAGGTGGAAAAGATAACACCGCTAGACAGTCCAAAAAACTTCGTACAGATAGATTTGCTTTTTGAACAAAGCATCAATGTCGAAAACTTTCCCAATCTGGCATTGGCTGATATTGGAAAATCAATGCCTATCAATATAGATACCCAATTAGCTAAATCCATACACGTTGGCAGTTTCATTAAGATGAAAGTAAAGAAAGTAAGCAATATACTCTACTATGCCGTGAACATGGAATAGAAAAACTACGAAGCTCTTTTCGATGGAAAGGGAAATGTAACGTCTGCTAACCGTCAATTTTTCATTGCTTGTTAACAATTTTTCCAAAATATTGTTTTACTTAACGTAGTCAATAACCTATTAAAATTACGTTAGATATGAAAACATGCAGACTCAGTTCGTCTCTTATGAAAGCGTTGAATGACCAGATAACGATGGAAGCCTATTCTTCGCAAGTGTATTTGATGTTGTCGTCTTGGGCGGACAATCAAGGTTATGCGGGTATTTCGGGCTTTTTATTCCGCCATTCCCAAGAGGAACGCTCGCACATGGCCAAACTGATAGAATACATTCAGGAACGTGGAGGGAAAGTCGTCATAGACGCTATCAAAAAACCGGGTGGCGAACCGAAATCGGTACAAGAATGTTTCGAAATGGTATTCAAACAGGAAGTGGAGAATACAACGGCCATCTACAAAATTGTTAAAATGTCCATGGAGGAGGAAGATTGGGCAACTTGGAATCATTTGCAATGGTTTGTCGGCGAACAGCTTGAGGAAGAAAAATACGCCTTGAGCCTTTTGGACAAAATAAAAATAGCCGGAGGTAAAAACGCACCTGATACGGCTCTGTACGAACTGAACAAAGACCTCTCCAAAACACCGCAGAAAACGCCTATTGCGGACAATCTGGATCTGGAAGCATAGGTCATTTTTATGTAGAATAATCTGCTTGGTAAAAATCCTCTTTCCTTGTAAGATTAAATGATTTACCTTTACATAAGGAAATTATAAAATTATGATGAAGACTGGTAGCCAGCTTATTAGCATTTACACAGAGATGACACCCAATCCGGAAACGATGAAGTTCGTGGCAAACAAACTTCTTTATCCAGGGAAAAGCATTGATTTTCAAGACGAAACAAATGCTGGAGTGTCTCCGTTGGCTAAGGAGCTGTTTGGATTTCCTTTTATCAAAAGCGTGTTTATAGCTAGCAATTTTGTGACGCTTACCAAGAGTTCCGACACGGAAGATTGGCAGGACGTTATACCGACCGTTAAGCAGTTTTTGAAGGATTATATCGAAGCTGGGCAAGCTATCGTATTGGAGGATGAGGTTGCTAAAATCAAAGTTGACCACGGTAACGAAGTTGGTGCTGACGATGAGGATGTCGTAAAACGCATCAAGGAATTGTTGGACAATTACGTACGTCCCGCAGTAGAAATGGATGGCGGCGCGATACAGTTCAAAAGCTACGACGACGGTAAGGTCAATCTGATGATGCAGGGTAGCTGTAGCGGTTGTCCTTCGTCCATGATTACGTTGAAAGCCGGTATTGAAGGAATGATGAAACGTATGATTCCTGAAGTGAAGGAAGTCGTAGCGGAAGCAGTATAAGAAATCGTTTTACGGTTAGAATATTGAAAAGGGAAAACCAATATGGTTTTCCCTTTTTTTGTTTTTGGCATTGTTATGCAAACGTTTGCTCTGTCCGACTGAGAGTTTTGGCTTAATTTAGAAGCTGAATATATAGCCTTATTATGAAGAAAATTCTGTTTTGCTCTTTAGCTTTTTGTTCGATTTGTTTTTCCGCTTTTTCACAGAAATTGAAGTTTACTACGGTCGCCACTCCCTGGGCTTATGATTCCTTGGGTAACCATCGCATATTGGTTCGGGTAGATGGTGCTGGCGATGTCGCTAAAGTTGAGATTCCGTGGAGAAGGAGGGATTATCGTCCGGAGGACAAAATGGTTTTCGTTGTGGATGCCAAAACGAACCAGCGTATTTACAACGTATCACAGGAAAATATCACAAGAGTAAACGGCACGGTTTATTTCCAACCCGTTTCTGGTGTTGGGGATTACTATATTTATTATATGCCTTACAGGCAAAAAGGCAGTCCCTATTATCCGACGGCAGTTTATTATAGCCCGACCAATACTGCAGATAATGCTTGGCTTGACAAAGTCAAAAACGGAAAACCCGTATTGGCAAAAGCATTGGAATTGCAGTCTGTCAATGCGTTCAATAGCTTCTATCCGATGGAAGTCATTGCAACAGAAAAGGAAAAACAAGTTTTGTTGTCATCCCAACGTTCCGCTCCATATATTGTATTTCCGGAAGACAGGCTACATTCCATCAGGATGCGTTATGATTTTCCGCAATGGTGGGCGCGGAAAGGAATCGTTAATTCCTTTTCGGATACGGCATTGAAAGGAGAAAATTTTGCATACCAACTGGGCATTTATTCGCAAACGGATACGCTGCGAAATGTTGTCATCCAGTTCTCTGACCTAAAAGACAGCAAAGGAAATATTTTGCCTAAAAATCTTATGGAATATATCAACAACCAAGGCGTAAACTGGGTAGGTGTTCCTGAAACGTTTAACGTTAATGTTCCCAAATCTCAGATACAGCCAATGTGGTGCACCGTTGCCATTCCTGAAAATGCCATTGCAGGAACGTACAAAGGTTCTGTTTTGGTAAAATCTTCCAATGCTCCATCAAAACAAATTTCTGTTTCTATAACAGTCACCAATCAAATAGCGAAAAATAACGGCGCAGACGAACCGTGGAAACAAACGCGTCTGACTTGGCTCAACTCGACATTGGCAGAAAAGAATGAAGTGATTACTCCTTACACTCCGCTGAAGCTGACCAAAAATAAAATAGAACTTCTGGGTCGTTCCTTGGAGATTGCTCCAAGTGGTTTTCCTGAACAGATTAAAACTTATTTCTCTCCTGAAATGACGGAAATAACGACAAGGGATAACAAGCTATTGACATAACCTTTTAATTTTCA
>JAATFC010000020.1 GCA_015655435.1 Chitinophagales bacterium
AGTGATGCAGTCTATTTTTACAAAACTAGGTATTGATTTTTACACGTATATTTCTTTAATAAATAAAAATGGAGCAACTATAATTAGTGAACAATAGTTGCCGTTAAAATACTACACATGAATTTTTATAGTCTAAATAAACAGGCTCCGAATGTTGATTTTGAATATGCGGCAGTCCATGGGCAAGCGCCGGACAAAGGATTATATTTTCCGGAACGTATTCCACTGCTTTCGGAAAGTTTTCTAAAAAATATTATTCACAAATCCAAAGTAGAAATCGGTGTGGAAGTAATGTCGCCATATACTTCCGGCTCGATTCCTCAGGATGTATTGGAACAGATAGTTTCCGAGACGGTTGATTTCGATTTTCCTTTAGTGGATATTGACGAGCATATTGCCTCATTAGAATTGTTTCATGGTCCTACAATGGCATTCAAGGATGTTGGTGCAAGATTCATGAGTCGTTGTCTTGGATATTTCAATAGAAACAAAGCGGGTAAAACGACCGTATTGGTTGCAACTTCAGGTGACACAGGCGGCGCGGTTGCCAATGGTTTTCTGGGTGTGGAAGGCGTTGATGTGGTCATACTATATCCAAAGGGCAAAGTGAGTCCTATTCAGGAGTTACAGTTGACAACCTGCGGACAGAATATCAAAGCATTGGAAATCGATGGCGTTTTTGATGACTGTCAGGCAATAGTCAAACAAGCATTCATGGACGAAGAGCTCAATAAGAAAATGGTTTTGACATCTGCCAATTCCATCAATATAGCACGTTGGTTGCCGCAGCAACTATATTATTTCTTTGCCTATCAGCAATGGATTCAGAAAAATGAGGATGCTCCAATAGTGTGTGTTCCGAGTGGCAATTTCGGCAATATATGCGCAGGTATATTGGCCAATGCTTCAGGTCTCCCCATCAAGCATTTCTTGGCGGCAACCAATATCAATGATGAGATTCCAAAATATTTCAGTACAGGAAAATACGCTCCACAAAAAGCGGTGGCTACTATATCAAATGCAATGGATGTTGGTGACCCAAGCAACTTTGTCCGCGTATTGGAGATCTTTCAAAATGATTTTCCGGTACTAAAAGATAAAGTCAGCAGCGTAAGTGTTTCCGATGAAGACACCAAGGAAACTATACGGGAAGTGTATAGTCGTACAAACTATATATTGGATCCGCATGGTGCGGTAGCTTATAAGGCATTATCAGATTTTCAAAAGAATCATCAAGGAAAAGGATATATATTGGAAACTGCGCATCCCGTCAAGTTTCCGGATGTGGTAGAGGAAGTTATCGGAAAGAAAATCCCTATTCCGGAAAAAGCGCAATATCTTTTGAATAAAAAGAAAGAAGCAGTGGGACTCGCCGCAGACTTCAATACCGTAAAGAGTTGGTTGATGGGAAATGCGTAATATTCTCGACATTAATTTTGCTGTGATAACTTCTGTGCTCGTCTAAGGTTGTCTGTTGCCTGTAGGATTTTGTTTTTAAGCGTAGGGTTATAGTCTTGATGGGTTGCTAGAAATGTATGGACGATTTCCTGTGCTTTACTGTATTGGTAATTGTAAAAAGTAGAACGCAGCCAGTTGTCAGGAAAGAATATGTCCCCGGTTTTCTGTATCTCAGCCAATAGCTCTAATGATTTTTGTAAATAAGCGATGGACGTTTCCTGCCTCAATGGATGATGCAAATAAGTAAGTGCAGTTCCAATTGCAGATTCATTGGAACGGTTTTGCTTATTGGACAAGCCATTGAAGAATTGATTTCTCGTTTCTGTATTGGATGATACGGCCTGCATGATAATCTTAAAACGATTGATTCGGTCATTATTTTTGATACGTGATAATTGTTGTTGCAATAGAGATTCATTATCGTTGCTGCGCAAAGCCAATGCCAATGAAAGATTGGTATAGTCGTCTTCATTTAGATTGATGTTTACCGGATGTGTCTGCTGTTCCCATATTGCGTACAGATTGTTATAGGCTGTATCCGACTGAAAAATATTTTCATAGCAATCCAGCAAGAGCTTTTTGTTGTTTTTTATAGCCTGTTTGTTCATGGCATTCCATACAATGTCTTCCAGCCTTCTTGATTCCAAAAGCCTGCTTTTCGGATTTAGATATTCCCAATAAATAGAGGATATATAGTTGGTGATTAAACGGAGATTTAATTCTGTTGTTTCATTTTCTAGTTGGTCGGAGAAAAAATCTAATAGTTTGACTGGAGAAATAATATTGCTGTTCAGCATGTTTTCATATAGGGAAATATAGGCACTTGCCCGGTGTATAGGCTTTTTTATAGTTGAGAAATGTGACAGCATTGTAGTGTCGATGCCAAAGACACCGTAACCAATACCAGATGTATTCAATAAAATAAAAAGAGGTTTTGCTTTATCACGCAACTCAGGCACATCTTGCGTTTCATTTAAGAAATTGATATTGGTAATTATGGTTGTATCTGGATAATACAAACTTAATTGAAATGTATGTTTCCACACTTTGTTCTCCGTTCCGTATTCTGGATGCTGAGAAAGTGTAAAGTTGTCGATCTTGTCATTTTTATAGTTAACTGTATAGTCAATGATTGGTCTTCCCGTTTGGTTCACCCATACTTTGTTCCAGCTTTGCAAGTCTTCTTCCGTTTCGCTGTCCAATATAGAAATTAAGTCTGTCCAGGATGCATTACTATAAGCATATTTTTTCAAATATTTATTGACACCTTTTCTGAAATTTTCTTCTCCCATCAACAGTTCCAACTGTCGCATCATGATGGGCGCTTTGTCGTAGATGATTGGCCCATAGAGCATTCCAGCATTTTGTAGATTGTCAAGCGGTTGCCGTATTGGATTGGTACCTAAGGTTCTATCAACTGCATAAGCAGCAGGAAAATGCGATGTCAGAAATTTCAAATCGTAAACGTCTTTGTTAGAAGATACTCCGGTACTTTTGTCAGCCATGAAGTTGGCAAATACTTCTTTCATCCATACGTCGGTGAACCAGTCCATCGTTACCATGTCTCCAAACCACATGTGCGCGACTTCATGTCCAATCAGATTAGAACGAGAATTCAATTGGCTTTGTGTAGCGTTTTTGTCTAAAAAAAGTGCGGCGTTTTGGAACAGAATAGCTCCGGGATGCTCCATGCCTCCGAACTGAAAGTCAGGTATGGAAACCATTCCATGTTTTTGGAAAGGATATTGGATGCCTGTCCATTTCTGATAATATTGTAGCGAGTTTTCATATAGTTGAAAAATGGAATCAAGGCTATTTGTCACTTTAGAAGAGTCGTTTTCACGATATAAAAGTTGCGTCTTATGATGGGAGATTTCCGAATTGTGAATTTTGAAGTTTCCTGCAACAAAAGAAAATAAATAAGTAGGTAAGATATCCGAAAGTGCAAAACGATAAGTTTTTCGATTATTATGTACAGTCGAATCTTTTATTTTGCCGTTTGCGATAGCGTTCCATTGTTTGGGAATAGTTAAGGTCAATAGAAAATGCGCCTTCAAATCTGGTTGGTCAAAACAAGGAAACGCCGTACGAGCTCTGTCTGGAACGAACAATGTGTACAAAAAGTCGTCTCTTCTGTTGAGTGCGGCATTTCCTGCATTGAAACTAAACTTGATTGTATTCTCACCTGATTTCAGATATTTTACATCAATAATGATGTGTTCATTTTCTATGTTAGATTTTATTAATTGGTTATTGACAGTAATTGTTTTGATGGTTTTTGGGTCTTCTTTGAAGTCTATTTGGATGGGATTTTTATCTTGTTTTTTATAGTTGAACGTCAATATTTCTTTTCCACCAATAGTTTCCGTTTTGTTCTCGGGGATAGAAAGTCGTATGTCGTATTGGATATGACTTATTGTAAGTTTTCTGTATTGAGCCAAAGTGCGGGAAACACCGTTTTCTATTTTGAGCATTTGGCTAGGTGCCTTTGAGCATAATATTGTCAAGACGCATACTGCGATTATTGATTTCATCGGATTCCGTTTGGGAAATAAATATACAATTGTATTGGCTAACTTATCACAAAACTGTTCTTGGAATCCGTACTGTAACTATTTTGTTATTCAAACTGATATTGGCATGTTTGTTATTTAAATTATAAAACTAAATAATAAACTATAGTTGCAGTTATATTTGCTTTTATACCATGATTAAAATGAATAAACACAGAG
>JAATFC010000250.1 GCA_015655435.1 Chitinophagales bacterium
AAATATAATAATTATATGTGTTTTATATTAAAATATTTATATTTTATACTTTATTATTAATACAATATTACTATAATATAAATAAAATAATAAAAATTTTATAAAATAAAAGCTAATAATGTCAAATATTTAATTTTATGTCTGCCGAATGGAAAGTGTTAGTGAGAGTTTGCCATAAGTGTTTCCAGGCTGATTTTTATTTTTTTAAACTAAACAGAGAGTAATTATGAACTACAGAAAATGGTTGAGAACGAACTTACTAATTGTTTTAACACTTTTGTCGTCATCATTCTGGAGGCAAAATGTATGTGCTCAGGTAATATCTTTTCAAGGTGTCATAACAGACAGTCTGGATATTCCGTTGGGAGGGGCTTCTGTTCAAGTAAAAGGACATCAAAGAAATACTATTACTACTAACGAGGGAAAATTTAGGCTAGATAGTGTCAGTCCTTCAGATGTAATCACAGTCTCGTATATAGGCTATGAAACACAGGAGGTGTCCGTTGGTAATGGAAACAACCTCGTAATTAAGCTACTTACCAAAATTGGAACTTCAGACGAGGTGGTAGTTGTAGGTTATGGTAAACAAAAGAGATCGGATATCACTGGTGCTGTTGCCACTGTTAGTATGAATAAAATCAATAATGTGCCGCTCTCCAATCTATCCAATGGACTTGCTGGGCGTGTAACAGGTGTTACTATTTCTAGTAGCTCCGGTTTGGCAGGTTCTAGTTCAGGGATTAGTGTCAGAGGTTCTTTCAATGATCCATTATATGTAATCGATGGAATAGTTAAAGATAAGTCTTCTTTTGACGCATTAGACCCAAATGAAATCGACCAATTAAGTGTTTTGAAAGATGCGGGAGCGGCGGCTGTTTATGGAGCGCAAGCTGGGAACGGGGTGATTGTGATTACAACAAAAAAGGGAACTAGCGGTAAGCCTATATTTAATGCTTTGGTCTCTACCACCACAGAACGTCCTACCCAGACTATGCTATCTGATAAAACGACGGCTACAGATGAGTTGACCTATCAAAATAGGGTGGCTCAATTTAATAATGAATATAATAACCAAGATCTTGCACTTCCAAATGGTCAGACGACATTCGATTATTTTAAAGATAAATCCTATAATCTAAATGATTGGGTATGGAAGAATCCTGGTACACGTAAGTATTTGATGAGCGTAAACGGAGGAAGTGATAAAATAACATATTACAATATGTTGAGCTATACGGATCAGAACGGTTCATATACGAATTTAAATTATAAGAAATTTAATCTTCGTTCAAATGTTACAGCTAAGATAAGTGATGATATATCCTTAACACTCAATCTCGCTGCAGCACAACAAAACACGGATCGATTTTATTGGCCTTTTAGCAGTGCGGATGATTTGACGGATTATGATGTGACGGATTTTTACCGTACAACATTTAACTGGCCTAAATATGTTCCACCATATCTTGAAGCAGATGGAACTCCTGCCAAAGCGGGAGAAATCACGCCTTATCCAATATTGCCTAATTATGGATCATTTTTAGGATGGAGTGTTGCAGATGTCGTTCTGGGAGGAGATCGATATATTCGAGCAAGAAACAGACAATTTAACCCTACCCTTACACTGGATGTAAAACTGGATAAATTAATAAAAGGATTGTAGACAAAGTTTGTTGGTAACTATGAGGCGAACGATTATTTTCAAAAGGATTGGTTGAACTATTCGACAAGCTATATATTCAATTCTGTAGCGGGTCAGAGTAATCCATATCTTCCCGCCGCTCCGGATCCTAACCAAACGAATGTTTTCGCGTTTAATAGCCCACAAGCACCCTATTTAAGCGAAAATGTTAATAATGGATGGAAATATCAGATCGATTGGTATTTAAGTTACGATCGAAAGTTTGGACTCCATAGTATTAATGCCGTCGGGGTTTTTGAACGAACAGAAATGAAAGAATATTATGTAAATAGTGCCGCTTATAGTCCTGTTAGTACTATAGATCAATATTTTGCGTACTCTACGTCTTCAGGTAATAGATATGGAAATGGTAGTGAATCCGTAGCAGCAACACAATCTTGGATAGGACGATTACATTACGATTATGCCAATCGTTACATAGCAGAATTCTCCTTTCGAAATGATGGAAGGTACGAATTTGCACCTGGGCACAAATGGGGATTCTTTCCGTCTGGTTCTGTAGCGTGGAATATATCCCAGGAATCGTTTTTCAAAAAAGCACTTTCATGGATAAACAACCTAAAGTTGAGAGCATCTATTGGATCTACGGGTAATTTATATGATGTGAACAATAATGCGATAAGTGGATATCAATACCAAACATATTATGGTAACTCCAATGGCTATGTTGTAGGAAATACCTATTATACTGGTATTGCACCTTCGGTTGTTCCCAATGCAAATATCACATGGGCAACTACAGTGGAACGAAATTTTGGTGTGGATTTCTCTCTTCTGAATCATAGACTATCTGGTTCATTTGATATTTTTAAGAATACAATGAAGAATATTCTAGGCCCTCGTACCATTACATTGCCCACTACTTATGGTCAATCATTGGCGGATGAAAACTATGCACAGAGATCATTTCATGGTTGGGAATACTCTTTACAATGGCAAGACAGAATTGGAAATATAGCTTATAGCGTTTATGGCAATATGGGATTTGCTATTGATAAATGGGATAAGCTAGATCAGGATCCGCTTTATGCAGAAGGAGGTGCTGCAAGTTTTCAGAATGCCATCGGACATCCAGCAGATCGGATCTTTGGGCTAAAGTCTGATGGGTTAATCCGCACTCAGTCACAATTGGACGAATTAACGGCTGCAGGATATAACTATCAGGGAAGAAAACCTTATTTAGGTGCTATTTTATATAAGGACATTAGAGGCCAAGACTATTCATCTACACTTGACAATACTATAGATGCCAACGATGTTGTCTTATTAAGTAATAATGGTAAACCTCGTATCAATTTTGGATTTGGATTCAATGTTTCCTGGAATGGTTTGAGTTTGGATGCACATTTTCAAGGTATGACCAAATATGACCGTATGATAGGAGTACAAGAGGGTGGCGGTATCTATCAGCATGGCGGCTCACAGAGGCTTTATTATCCTTTTTGGGCTGGAGATGTGTGGCAGTCAGATAATGTTGATGCTAAATATCCTAGACCCGTGGGACAGAATTGGGAAGAATCAGGCGCAACAAATTCTTCTTTTTGGTTAAGGGATGGCTCCTATTTGAGATTAAAAAATTTAAATATAGGTTACAGCCTTCCATTGGAGTGGTTAAGAAAAGTCGGAGTGTCAAGTACCCAGGTATTTGTAAATGGAACTAATTTATTGACATTCTCTAAAGTAAAGGAGTTTATGGATCCTGAGCAAAAGTATTATGACTCATATCCTATTATGAAAACGTTTACGTTAGGCTTAAATGTTAAATTCTAATCATTAGGTGACCTACACCACGACAAATAAATATACATATATGAAGAAGATATTTTATAATAACATCATTATATTTCTTGTAGCTAGCGTAGTCCTTGTCTCAAGCTGTTCCAAGATATTGGACCAATCTAATCTTAATAGCTATAGTTCTACACAAATATGGGACGATGCAAATTTAGCAAATGCCTATCTGATCAATCTTTATAGTATTTTTGGCAATTATAATGTCAGTTTAGATGGTCTAAGTGATCAGCAGTCTGGTATTAGTTTTGCGGCGAATGCTGTAACTACTACAAATGGAGGTGGTGCATTGGCTGGGCTTGCCAATTGGAGTGATAGTTATACCAATATTAGATTGATTAATCAGGGCATTTCTAGTGTGAGAACTGGCACTCTTCCTTTAACTACACAAAATGAAATATTGGGACAGCTATATTTTATGAGGGCTTATGTTTACTTTTCTTTGGTGACTACTTATGGAGGTATTCCTTATATAAAAGTCGCACAGTCTGTTTCTGATAGTCTAAATGTTCCTAGAAATTCAACTAAGGAATGTTTTGATTATCTTATCCAAGATTTGGATTCTGCTCTTACCTACCTACCTACACACATACTTTCGTCTTCATCTGATTATGGTAAAATAGATGGAAATTTTGCAATAGCATTTAAGGGTAAAGTTTTGTTATATAAAGCATCTCCTCAGTTCAATCCATCCACTCCTTGGGATAATGTATATTGGGCAGATGCATATTCGGCAAACCATCTTGCATATGATAGCCTACAACAGCAAGGATATCAGTTAATTTCTGATTATTCGCAAGTTGCCATAAATTCAGGAAATACAGAAGTCGTTTTCTGCGTAATTAACATGTCACCAAATAAAACTTCAAATTGGGAATCAACTACACGGCCTGCATCATTAAGTAGAGGAAATCCTTATTCTTGTCCTACATGGGAAATTGTTAAGGCTTTTCCAATGGTGGATGGAAAATCATACAATGATCCGTCTGGTAAGTTTTATCAAACCGATAATGGATTTGCACAAAATTTTTGGCAAAATAGAGATCCAAGATTTGGGAAATCCGTGTTATACAATGCTGAATTGTATCCAGCGGCAGGAACACCTTCCGGATATAGGCAATATACTTCACTTGGGATTGCCAATACGCTTGATGCTTATGGCATTAATCCAAATGCAGGAATACCTGCCGCATCAAATAACAATACCTATACAGGCTTTTTTATTCTGAAAAATGGCGATCTTAATCTTTCGCAATCACAGGTTACAAATTATGATGTAAACTATAATGTAATGCGTTTTGCAGAAGTAATGTTAAACTACGCGGAGGCGGCCAATGAAACGGGGCATAGTTCAGAGGCTCTAGATGTTCTGTATCAAATTCGTAAAAGAGCAGGTATTGAAGCTGGTACTGATGAACATTATGGTATTGTTGCAACATCAAGGACGGAAATAAGGCAGGCAATAATGAATGAAAGAAATATTGAACTCTGCTTTGAAGGTTTCAGATTCAAGGACTTGCGGAGATGGAGAATGTTCAATGTCTTGAATGGCGTTGCAAAACATGGAATGGAGTCTATTGCTATTAACAGTGATGGATCTCAAATGGCGATGACACAGGCCCAACAATTAGCCACTACCTATCAGTTATTAACCTCTAATTTTCAATACTTATCCAGACAGGTACCAATGACAGGTGTGCTTCTGAATACATTGCCAGACTCTTATTATTTCGCACCGATACAACAATCTGTTATTGCTGCAGGTAATAAACTGGAGCAGAATACGGATTGGGGCGGTTCTTTTGTACCAACCATTAATTAGTGATAAAAAGAATATTTTATTAATAAGTATAGCTATATATTCGATGTCTGTGTATCCATGCAATTTATTTTTATATATTACAAAGTATGTGTTACGATTAGTATATAAAGCTGTGTTTCGAAATGTTGATTTTCTATAAATTAAAGTAAAATTTATATTTTTTATGGTATTTATGTGTTAATAATTCAAGTTTATTATATGGGAAACGAACAAAACAGAAGAAGCTTTTTAAAGAAAATGTCATTGGCTGCCGGTGGCCTAGCTACAGGAAGTGCCGTATTCGCCAGGGAATCGGACAGTAAACTATTTATTGGACTACAACGACAGTCCGAATACAGTGCGAATGACCAGATCAATATAGCCCTGATAGGAGCGGGGGGCATGGGAAGCTCGGATACAAATACTGCCCTGCAGGTGCCGGGGGTGAAGCTTATTGCCGTTTGTGACCTGTACGACGGACGACTTGCCGATGCCAAGAAAAAGTGGGGAAACGACCTCTTTACGACCAAACACTATAAAGAAATCCTCAACCGGAAAGATATAGATGCAGTCATCATCGGTACGCCTGACCATTGGCACAAACAGATATCCATTGACGCGATGGCCGCCGGGAAAAATGTGTACTGCGAAAAACCAATGGTGCATGCGGTAGATGAAGGATCGGCGGTTGTAGCTGCACAAAAGAAATATGGAAAAGTTTTCCAGGTTGGGAGCCAAGGCTTGGCTTCATTGGGAAATGAAAAAGCGAAGGAACTACTCAAAGAGGGCGCGATTGGCAAACTTAACTATGCCGAAGGTTTCTGGGCAAGAAGAGAGCCTGTAGAATGTTGGCAATATCCCGTTCCAGACGATGCATCTGAACAGACTATAGATTGGGATACCTATATCGCCACGACGGCAAAACGTCCATTCGACAAGATGCGTTTTTTCCGTTGGAGGAACTATAAAGACTATGGGACTGCTATGGCTGGCGATTTGTATGTTCACCTATTTTCTAGTTTGCATTTTATAACCAATTCGCTGGGACCGAACAATATCTATTCAACCGGAGGCCTGCGTTTCTGGAATGACGGTCGGGAAGTTCCTGATGTTCAACTAGGAGCTTTCGATTATCCTGAAACGGCTGTACATCCGGCGTTTAACCTTTCGTTGAGGTGCAATTTCGTGGACGGGACAAGCGGTACTACATATCTACGTTTGGTGGGAAGTGAAGGTGCTATGGACGTTGAGTGGGACCGAGTAACACTGAAACGAAACTAGTCATTTGAGTCGGAAGACCCTTACATGATTGCGCAGATGGCAAAGGCAGGAAAGAACATCGATACTAGGAAAAAAATGCTCCCTCCGGAATCCGTAGTTTTTGAAGCGGAAAAAGGATACAAAGGTGCTCACTACGACCATTTCAACAACTTCTTCACGGCGATAAGGAACGGCAACAATTCAACTATTGTGGAGGATGCAGTGTTTGGATATAGGGCTTGCGCTCCGGCACTCATCTGCAACGAAAGTTTGATACAAAAAAAGTCCCTTCAGTGGGATCCTGCCAATATGAAACT
This sequence comes from Chitinophagales bacterium, assembly GCA_015655435.1. Lineage (GTDB taxonomy): Bacteria > Bacteroidota > Bacteroidia > Chitinophagales > Chitinophagaceae > Rhizosphaericola. The sequence continues at coordinate 6,872 of JAATFC010000250.1, forward strand.
TATCTAACATCCATTTATAATAAATAATATAAAATGAATATTCAAAAAATAACTATTGGTTTATTGTTGTTTATAGGAGTGCCATTATTAAGCGAGGCTAAGCATTTCCGTTTATTGGACGAGGACTCCATCTTGCAAAAGAAAGAATGGGTTAGTTTGTTCGATGGGAAATCTCTCAGCGGTTGGCATTATTTCAATGGAAAGGGAAAGGCTATAGCTAGTTGGGCTGTGGAAGACGGGAATCTGGTAAGCCTGGGACATCAGGATGACGCGGCTTCCGGAGGGGACATCGTTTCGGACGCCCTGTATGGAAACTTTGAACTGGAGTGGGAATGGAAATGCGAACAGGGTAGCAATAGTGGCGTTATGTACCATGTACAGGAAGGTTCACAGTTTCATGGAACCTCTGAGACCGGTCCGGAATACCAGTTGATTGACGACGTCACGTTTCCCGAATCCATTTTTGAATGGCAAAAAACAGGTGCAGACTATGCGATGACTCCGCCCAACACCAGTAGTAAAAACCTGCGTAAAGTTGGCGAATGGAACACCAGCAAAATCGTATTCAACAATGGTCATGTAGAGCATTGGCTAAACGGTAAAAGAATCGTGGAGTTTGACTCATGGACACCTGTATGGGAACATAACGTGAGGGTGGGGAAATGGCAAGACTATCCTTACTACGGAAAAGCGAAAACGGGTGTTGTTGCATTACAGAACCACGGTAACAAAACCTATTTCAGAAATATCAAAATTAAAGAACTATGATAGTTTGTTTAGATAGAATTGGATGTTATATGGGATTACAATACTATAAAAATATTGCGTTTCTTTTTTGTGCATTGTTTTTTTCAGTGTCTGTTTTCTCACAGGTAAAAGTAGTTACATCCGAGGAGGTAAAAGGAGGAGATTTGGTAGGGCGTTGGGATCTTACCGTGAAAGACGGAGACAATACTGCCGCATCGTGGTTGGAGGTGGAGATCTCCGGTTTTGAGACGCTTGTCGGACGTTTCGTTGGTGACGGGGGAAGCGCACGCCCCATATCCAAAATCAATTTTGACAAAGGCAGCTTTGGCTTTTCGATTCCACCACAATGGGAGAGAAGCAACAGCAATATGGAACTGAACGGTACTTTGACCAAAGAGCGTATCGAGGGAACTATAACAGACCCGTCAGGGCACAAATCTAGTTTTGTCGGGGTTCGGGCGCCGCTCATGACGGATAAGAAAAACATAAAATGGGGAAAGCCAATCGTGCTTTTTAACGGGAAGAATCTGGATGGATGGAAAACTTCGAATAGTAACAACCAATGGATAGTGCAGGATGGGGTTTTGATTAGTCCTCATTCCGGATCCAATCTGATATCCGAACAGAAATTCAATGATTTCAAGTTGCACGTTGAGTTTAAGTACAGCAAAAACAGCAATAGTGGTGTTTACCTGCGTGGTCGTTACGAAGTACAGATTATTGACAACCCGGTCACAGACCACCCCAATAGTCATCTGTTTGGTGGTGTTTATGGTTTCTTGACCCCAAGTGAGATGGCGGTAAAAGCCCCGGATGAATGGCAGAGCTACGACATAACCCTGGTTGGCAGGATGGTGACTATAGTTGCGAACGGGAAGACGATTGTTTGTAATCAGGAAATTCCGGGCATTACTGGTGGGGCGTTAGACGCCAACGAAGGAGAGGCTGGCCCTATCTATTTTCAGGGCGACCACGGCCCGATACAGTTTAGGAATATTGTGATTACGCCGGCGAAATAGGTAAATAAAAAATATATAAGAAAAGGTATGAGCTTAATCAACTCATACCTTTTCTCTTTTAATATAGGTGAAATGATGCTTGAAACATGCTGGTATATTTATTTTACGGTTAACTATATTTTTGAAATTGGGTATTTTAGGATTAAGAAATACCTTTCCGAAATAATTCCAAATCATAAAAG
>JAATFC010000248.1 GCA_015655435.1 Chitinophagales bacterium
CAAATAAAATTATAAGCATCCCTTTAATCCAAGACGACTCGAAAGTAACAAACAAAGAAATTCGCTATCAATTCACCGGAAAATACTTTGAGAAAATATAATTTGGCGTGCATAGCGTTGTAGCTGCAAAATTTTTGCCTTACTATAATTTAGACCGTTGATACAACCATTCGACTCTCGTCCATTCCCCGTTTTACCAATCCGTTATATCTGCACCTCTTTTTTACATAATTGATTATCTTCTTTACATTTGCCCACGCACGAGATTCCTTCAATATTGATTTATTGATTTGAACTAAAAAGAAACATAGATGAACTTTACGTTGAGGAATATGCCGGACCGCGACACAAAACCGCGACAGAACGGCATTACCATGGTAATGGACAAAGGACTGAGCATCAACGAAGTAGAAAACTTTTTGAGTATTGCTGAACCGTATGTCGACGTAGTCAAACTAGGATTTGGAACGTCCTTTGTGACACCCAATCTTAGAGGAAAAATCGAGGTTTACCACAAGCACAATATCCCTGTTTTTTTCGGAGGTACGCTTTTCGAAGCCTTTCTGGTACGCGGACAGATGGACGATTATATTGCCATTTGCAAAGATTACGGCATTTCGTATATGGAAGTAAGCGATGGCTCCATCTCCATTCCGCATGCGGAAAAATGTGGCTATATTGAAAAACTGACCAAACACGGAACGGTATTAAGCGAAGTTGGCAGCAAGGACGCAACCAATATAATGGCTCCCTACAAATGGATTCAACTTATGCACGATGAACTGGAAGCAGGAGCCTCTTACGTCATCGCGGAAGCCCGCGAGTCCGGCAACGTAGGCATCTATCGTGGTAGCGGCGAAGTACGTCAGGGCTTGGTCAATGAAATTCTGACCCAAATCCCCGGCGAAAAAATCCTTTGGGAAGCACCGCAAAAAGAACAGCAACTATATTTCATCAATCTTCTGGGCTGCAACTGCAACCTCGGCAATATCGCACCGACGGAAGTCATTCCTCTGGAAACCATGCGAATTGGCTTACGTGGAGACACTTTCAGCCGTTTTCTTTCGGATGCGCAGATGAGACTCTAGAATTAGGATTTGTGAATTACGAATTACGAGTGAAAAGCATTTTGTACTAAATCATAAACTGATTCCACATAAAGTGATATATCTTCTTATTCTCCATTCATAATTTATAAACCATAATTCAAACAATTCATAATTCATCACTCTTAACTCATAACTCATATGTCTGTTTTCGGAATCATCGGTTTTCCTTTGGGACATTCTTTTTCCAAAAAATATTTTGAGGAAAAATTCCAGCAACTAGGAATCGAGCAGGGCAATTCCTTTCGGAATTTTGCGATTGAGACAATGAATGAATTGCCAGAAGTCTTGTCCACCAAAGGTTTGGAAGGTTTTTGCATCACGATTCCACACAAAAAAAACATCATCCCGTTCCTCACGGAAGTATCTCCGGAAGTTGCGGAAATGGGCGCATGCAATTGCGTCCGCATCAAAGACGGAAAACTTTATGGTTACAATACGGACATTATCGGTTTTGAAAAATCATTTACGCCCCTATTAACACCCGAAAGAAACAAAGCCTTGATATTGGGAACAGGTGGCGCATCGGCCGCCGTCGCATTTGTATTGGACAAATTGGGCATTCCTTATCAGTTTGTTTCCAGAAATACACCCGGCACCTGGTCATACGAACAGCTTGACAAAGACATCATTGACGAATACAAAATCATCATCAATTCAACTCCGTTGGGCATGTATCCCAATATAGACGAAGCACCACCAATACCATACGAATACTTAACGGAAGCGCATTACCTCTACGACCTGATTTACAACCCGGCGGAAACAAAGTTTCTTTCTTTGGGAAAAGCAAATGGAGCGGCTACCGAAAACGGTTTGCAGATGTTGATACTGCAAGCGGAAGAAAACTGGCGTATCTGGAATTCATGAAAAATGCTTAACGCTTAAAGCCTATTTCAGCAAAAACGCAATCAATTTTTCCAAAGCTTTTTTTCGATGACTATACTTCGCTTTTTCTTCCAAGGACATTTCGGCAAAAGTGCGCGTATCGCCGTCCGGAATGAAAATAGGGTCATAACCAAACCCATCCTCACCACTTGGTTTTTCTGCAATCTGACCTTCACAAACACCTTCAAACGAATGGTGTTGCCCTTCGTAAATCAGATAGATTACCGTACGAAAACGAGCACTCCTATTGGAGTTGTTTTCCAAGTTTTTCAATAGAAAAGCAATATTGTCCTTATCACTTTTCTGATCGCCCGCATAACGAGCCGTATGCACGCCCGGCGCGCCATTCAGCGCATCTACTTCCAGACCCGTATCCTCACTGAAGCAGTTTTCGTACGTCATTTTGAAAATTGTCCGAGCCTTGGTTTCCGCGTTTTCCTGAAGCGTATCATAAGGCTCTGGGATATCAACATCAATGCCCGCTTCCTTCAACGTGACAATATCCATTCGATGTCCGGTCGCCGCCTTGATTTCCTTGACTTTATTCTGATTGTTGGTCGCAAAAATGAGTTTCATGGTGGGAAAGTAAAAAGGAAAAATTAAAAAAGGGAAAAATATTGTCACTACTGTCTTAGTATTTTTCCGCCGTTGTTGGTGTTTTCACCAACAACATTTTATATTCAAAAGTTGCAGGTGATAACACCTGCAACGGCAAGCATTATTTCACAAAAGATAAAACGAATAACCTTCCGCTTTTTGTTTTTACCTTTCTACGCAATTCCAAACATCTGTTTGAGGCTAATCCAAAAACGTTGTTTCTCTTGTTTGGCTTCTGCACTTCCGTCGTTCATTTTGGTCAAGGAAGATGCCAATAGAAAAGTACAGCCATTTCTCCTGTCGGGTTGGTAAAGTTTCAAGTCGTCTTTTTGCCCAATATGGCTTTGTTTGCAATTGAAGAAAATCAGGTATTTAGGCGAAAGCCGAGACTGGAGTTCCTCTAACGATATTGGGGTTCGGGCAATATTCACAACAGCAACATCCGCAAGGTTGAACTGGCAGGCCGCCAATATCTTTCCCAAAAAATCAAGGTTGTGGTCGCTGATATATATATTTTCCTCGTCGTGTACCAGCAACGTGATATTTTGCGCATTGTCACCCAACCAAAACTTTTTGTCCAAGGGATTTGCAGCGATTACGACATTCTCCTTGTTTGGTATGGGCAAATCGCTACCTTTATCATCCAAATTGCGTTGTGCAGGCTTGTCTCCGTCAATAATTACCAGACTATTGGGATATAATCCGGCAAGAACAAAATCGGGTATCGTTTCTTTCGTGAACACTTTATTTTTTTATAAAAAAACCAAATAATAAGTAAAAGGAGGAGATTCCTCCGCAAATGTAGTTTTATGGCAGAAGAATATAAAATTGATGTTATCAAAACTGAAAACAGCAAACTGAAAAGCACATCGTTCGACAATCTTCCTTTTGGAAAAGTATTTACCGACCACATGTTGGTCGCAGACTATGCTAATGGCAAATGGGAAAAAGTGCAGATACTTCCTTACGGACCTATCACCTTGGATCCTGCGGCAACCGTCTTCCATTATGGACAGGAAATTTTTGAAGGCATCAAAGCATTCCACAACCAAGACGGTAACGATTACATCTTCCGTCCGGACAAAAACTGGGAGCGTTTCAACAAATCAGCAGTCGGTCTTTGCATGCCGGAAGTACCGGAAGAAATATTCATCGGCGGTTTGAAAAAACTCATCGAAGTCGACCGTGGCTGGATTCCAACAGCACCGGAACATTCCCTTTACATCCGTCCGTTCATGATTGCGTCCCAAGCTTTTCTGGGTGTACATCCTGCCAAAGAATACAAATTTATCATCATATTGAGTCCTTCTGGTCCTTATTTTGGTAAACCCGCAGCTATCCGTATCGAGCGTCATTTTACGCGTTCGGCTAAAGGTGGTGTTGGCTATTCCAAAAACGGAGGTAACTACGCAGCGAGTCTGAAAGCCGTGGAACAAGCAGAAAAAGACGGCTACGACCAAGTCTTGTGGACTGCTCCGAACGAACACAAATACATTCAGGAAGTGGGCGCGATGAACGTCATGTTCATCATCGACAACGTTGCAGTTACTCCTGAACTGGACGGTACCATATTGAACGGAGTTACCAGAAACAGTGTTATAACCGTATTGAAAGATTTGGGCTACAGCGTTGAAGAACGTCCGATAAGTATTGACGAGCTTGCAGAAGCCCACAAAGCAGGCAAACTGACCGAAGCTTTTGGCACAGGTACTGCCGCAGTTATCTCGCCTATTGGCAAATTGGAACTTTCTGAAGGAAACATCATCAACTTTGACGTGGAGAAATTTGAAATAGCCAAGAAAATAAAAGCCACTTTGGACGATATCCGCCTAGGAAGAGTTGTGGATACACATAATTGGTTAGTAAAAATCTAATGTCTACTAATATAGAATACGTCAAAGAGGCGTTGAGATTTTTATTTCAACGCCTCTTTAACGTATTCTCTTCTCGCCCGTGAAATGGGAATGATTGTTTTATTTTTGAGTTGTAGATAACCGCCATCTTCTTTTACAAGACTCCTCACGAAGGATGCATTGACCAGATAGGACTGATGCGTACGAATAAAATTATAGGGGGCAAGCATCAATTCATATTCTTTTAGTGGATTAGAAACCAGTACTTTTTCTCCTGACTGCAGATAGAAATAGGTATAACTATTAGATGATTCGCAATAAACAATATCGTCAATCTCTACATATCGTGTCTCCTCTTGCAACGGCAGTGCGATTTTGTTAGGCTTTTGGTCTTTCCGATTTAGAATATCCAATAGGAATTCTAGTTTCTCATTGTTTCTTTTTTGAGTAATTATTCTTTGCGCTTTATTGACTGACATTGCCAATTCCTTAGCATCAATGGGCTTTAGTATATAATCTAAAGCTGCAAACTTAACAGCTTGTATACCGTATCGATCATAAGCGGTGATAAATATTATCTCAAAATTCTGTTGAGGTAGACTTTGCAATAATTCAAAAGACGTACGCTCGCCCAATACAATATCCAGAAAAAGCAAATCGGGGGTATATCGAATAATATTCTCCTTTGCTAGTTCAATTGTTTCTGCTGTTGCAACTACTTCGACAACTGGCGCATGTTTTTTCAACAAAAACAACAAATTTTCAATATTGGCTTTTTCGTCATCCACAATGATTGCTCTCATATTTCTTCATTTATATCCATTGGTGCAATGTAATGCAAGCCATCGTTTCGGTTGTGTCTGTATTGAAATGAATCTCAATCGTTTTTTTATTGTTTGCCTGATTGACGATATCAATTCTTTTTCTGACCAGATTAATGCCATACCCATTGGGGTTAGAAAAATTTTGAACATTACCGCCGTTGTCGATAATTAGAATACATATATCTTTTGATCTCCTTGAAAAATGCACTGCGACTTTACCTGACTCTTTTTTAGAACCGATGCCGTGTTTAATTGCGTTTTCAACCAAAGGTTGTAGAAGCATTGCAGGGATTTCAATTTCCTTATCCAAATCGTCGTCTTTCTCAAGCCTGAATTGAAACCCGAACCTCAATTGCTCCATTTCCATATATTCGTTCAGAAGTTTCATTTCATCATCAATACTAATGAAATCTTGATAAGAATTGTCCAAAACATTCCGAGTGAGCTTTCCCAATTTAGTAAGATAAGTATTAGCCGAGGTATTTTCATTTTTAATAATCAGGTTTTGAATACTGGTAATGGCATTGAAGATAAAATGAGGATTGAGCTGGTTTCTTAGTGAAGCAAGTTCCAATACATTTTTTTCTTTTTGAAAATTGGCTTCAGCGATTTTGAGTTTGGCTTTTTGTCGTACATACCACCATATAAGTAAAACTAAAATTACCAATCCTGCGAGAAACGCAATGATCTGAGTTTTGGAAAAAGAGAACTTTTGATGGAGCGGAGGCAATACCGTAAAGGAAAAACTTGTTGCATATTGATTCAATACGACATCTCTTCCATTTTGATTTTGCTTTTGACCAGCCCAGTAGCGAGTTGGTAATCGAGGAGCAATTGTAACAGTATATTTTCCTGGCGTATTCCAAACATTATAAGGTATCTTAATCTCACCTTTATTGACATCCATAAATATCTTTTTGCCTTCTTTCCTTACTTCTACTTTGTAGGCATAAGCATCCTGATTATTCCAGAAAATCATATTAAGCAAAGAATCTCCCATCCTTATGCGAGAATCATTGGCTGACACCGTTTCCACAAAAGGTTCGTATTTATGTGCAGTTGGTGAGTTCAAAAACGCCGTAAAAATAGTGGGATCTCGCTTCATCATATATTGGACAAATGCATTTTCAATCTTCAATGGTTTTATTGTTCTCCAATCAACTGTACATTCTGTCCTAACCTTATAATTGTTAACATTATAAACCTCAACTTCTAAATACTTTTCAATTCTCGGTTCAAATTTTCCTAGATAAGCATATTGATATTTTCCATCTTTGGTTGTGATAAAATTTGTAGGTTTTTGCCAATGCACCACCTCTCTTTGTCCATTCTCTACAATATGATATAAATATTGATCCGCATTTTGAGGTGTGATATTGACAGCCGCAAGTTCAACCGGAATCTGAGCTTGTATTATTGTCCCCATATTTCCTTTTCCTCCATGAAACAATGTATCTTTAATACCAGACGGATAACCAATCTGAACGCTGCTGCCATAATCGTGAAAAGAATAAAATGCATTAGGAAAGCGACCATCATTTTGTATGTCCATTATACGTTCATAATTGGATAAGGTGTTTTTTTCCATTTCGGTCATTTCACGAATATCAACCAGTGAGCTTCCATTCCAACGTAAATAAGGAAAGTCTGGAGCGGTACTGTCCACCCATACACCACCGATACGTTTATAGCTGTCTGAAATCCTGTTCTGGCTTTGTACCGTATTATAAACAGTTGCAAGTATCCCTATTAAAAGTAAAAATCTCATAACGATAGTATTGATTTAAAAATAACTCTTTGAAAAATCGACATCCTTTTCAATGATTTTCCCTTTGGGGTCAATCAATATAGCCCTTGGGATGTATTTGATATTATAGGACGAACTGAGTTCATTTTCCCAGCCTTTCAACTCAGACACATTCGTCCAATTGAGTTCGAATTGCTTTATACCTTTTAGCCATCTATCTTTTTCCGTATCAAATGAGATACTAACTATTTGCAAACCTTTGGATTGATTTCGTGCATAAAATGCCTTCATCGCTGGCATAGATTGTATACAAGGGCCGCACCATGTCGCCCAAAAATCCAAAAGAACATATTTTCCCCTAAATGATTTTAAAGAGATTATATTTCCTGAAGTATCTTTTATCTGAAAATCAGGAGCCATCTTTCCATTTTCGATAGCATAGATAGCCTTTATCTTTTGAGACAACTTTATACCTTCAGGCAGTTTTTTTAGTTCGTCAGACAAAAAGCCATACAAATATTGCAGCGTATCTGGCTTATCATCTAATCGTATGAAATAAGAAAGCAGGTATAAACTTAGATAATCATTGCCATGAGTCATTAGAAATTCCTTTTGCAAGCTTGCTTCTTTATTTCCAAAAAATATTATTCGGCTATCTAAATCAGCGTAACTTGAATCGGGATGCTTTTCGAGTAAACTATCCTTTAGACGATCCATTTCTAGTTTTTTAATTAAAAATGGATTGTTTTTGCGTTTTAATATTTGATACTCTTCATTAATTGATGCATTTGTTAGCTTTACGTTTTCATTTTTATACCAGCCCTTTCCGATTAACTTGATTTCGATATCAGCAGGTTGTATAATTATTTGAGTAAATGCACCTTCTGTATATAATGAGGTTAACAAACCAGGCGTTTTCAGACTTTGATGAAAAGCGAATCGTCCATTTTGAATTAATGAGGAATCATTAATTCCGGAATTCATACCTGAATAATCAATCCCATATAAGTGAATGTATTTCCCATTAAAAGACGTGTCTACGCTTCCGGTAATGTTGCAATTGGTTGATTGCGCTTTTATTTTAAAGACAAAAAAGAAGCATAACAGCAAAAAAGAATAACGTTTTTTCATTATTGTCTGATTTTCAACAAATCTATTTTTACTTTTTTTTGTATTGAGGGTAGGTTTGAATTATGTCGTTTCAAGTAAGAATTCGGGAAATCTTGGCAAGAATTGACATGTTATTATGCTAGGAATTGCATAATTTGCAACCTATAAAATCTGTTTTTGTGGATATCTTTCTGTGAATTATCTCTCTAAACTAGGATTTATGCACAACATTTTGAAGTAAGCCAAAAAATATTTTGAATATTGGAGCAAAACTCACTACCTTTGCAGTCCTAAAAAAATAATAGTATTTTAGAATGCCTACAATACAGCAATTAGTAAGAAAAGGCCGTGAAATAATCAAGGCTAAAAGCAAATCCAGGGCTTTGGACGCTTGTCCTCAGCGCCGTGGCGTATGTACTCGCGTGTACACAACGACTCCCAAAAAACCAAACTCCGCTTTGCGTAAAGTTGCCAAAGTGCGTTTGACTAACAAAGTAGAAGTTATCGCTTACATTCCAGGTGAAGGCCACAACCTACAGGAACACTCTATCGTATTGATACGTGGTGGTCGTGTTAAGGACTTGCCAGGTGTACGTTATCATATCGTTCGTGGTAGCTTGGATACTGCAGGTGTGAAAGGACGTAAACAAAGCCGTTCTAAATATGGTGCTAAAAAGGAAAAAGCTAAAAGCTAGTATCCGATAAAAGCATTGAGTAATAATTATTTTTAAAAAAGTTTTTTAATACGATAATATAATGAGAAAAGCACAAGCGAAGAAGCTTCCGTTAGCTCCTGATTCTCGTTTTAACGATAAATTGGTAACACGTTTTGTCAACAACCTTATGTGGGAAGGCAAAAAAAGTGTTGCATTCACTATTTTTTATGACGCTATTGACAAAGTAAGCAAGATTACTGGCGAAGAAGGTTATGAAATCTGGAAAAAAGCATTGAGCAACGTAACCCCTGCGGTCGAAGTTCGTAGTCGCCGTATCGGTGGAGCTACTTTCCAAATCCCAACCGAAGTTCGTCTGGACAGAAAAATCTCTTTGAGCATCAAATGGATTATCCGTTTCAGCCGTGAACGTAACGGTAAAACAATGGCTGACAAATTGGCCAACGAATTGGTAGCTGCAAGCAAAGGTGAAGGTGCCGCTTTCAAAAAGAAAGAAGATACTCACCGTATGGCTGAAGCGAACAAAGCGTTCTCCCACTTCAGAATCTAACCTTTGTAGGGTTACAACAATACTATATTTTAAAGCGGCTTTTCCAAGCCGCTTTTTTGATGTTTGGGATAATTGGTTTAGCTTTATGAGATACCAATAGCGGCTTATTTTCCTATTGGTATTAAACGATTGCTAACGAACTGACGAGAGATGCCTACTTATCGAGCGTTACCATTACTGAGACCATTGATAGCCCTTATATTGGGGATATATGTAGGTTTTGCATATCCGAACCTGAACAAGTTGTTTTTAATCACTATTGGCAGTTTTCTTTTTGCGACAATATTTTGCTATCAGATTCTTTCTTTCAAGCTAAAACAGTATCTATATTGGCTATCAGGCGTTGCTTTCATCGGAATATTTTTCCTATTGGGATATTGGTCAGTTGTACGAAAAGACATTACGCAAAAAGAGAATTGGTTTGGAAAAAACAAAGATTCCTTAGCCAATATGGTTTTAGTACTGGACGAAAATCCTGTACCGAAAACAAATAATTATCTGACCAAAGCAGAAGTCATCGCTATTTCCAACAATAACCAATACCAATCGTCTTCTGGAACACTTTTGATCCGTATTGATACTGTTTTGCAAAACCAATATCATTTTCTGGCAGAAGATACTTTGATTGTACAATCGCTTATCCGCCCCATCCAGAATTTTCCCAATAGCAGTTTTGACGTTGCAACCTATTACAAACGGCTCCGAATCTATTTTCAGTCCAATATAAAACCGCAAAACCTAACCGCCTTTCACCCCAATACCTCCAAAGGGCTCTCCTATTGCCTCCAGCAATGCAGAACATGGATTCTTGTGCAACTCCGCGCCAATATTACGGCAAAGGACAACCTCAGCCTCGCTGAGGCCTTATTGATTGGCTACAAGGACGACCTAGACAAAAACCTGGAAAATGCCTATCGTGATGCCGGCATCATACATATCATCGCCATCAGCGGTATGCACTTGATGCTTTTGTACAAACTATTGGAATACACGGGCTTGCTATTTTCCAAAAAGAACACAGCAAAGAAAATCACGAAACTATTGAGTCTTGTCGTCATCTGGCTATTTGCATTTCTGAGCGGAGCAGGGCCTTCGGTAATACGAGCCGCCGTCATGTTGAGTTTTATAGTTGTTGGCGAACTCTTCTCACGGCAAAACAATTCACTGAACAGTTTGGTTACGTCGGCTTTTATATTGCTGTTGATATGTCCGGAATGGATTTGGAACGTCGGTTTTTGGTTGTCTTATATGGCAGTATTGGGCATTTTGCTATTTTACAAACCCATATTGCTTTATCCTGATTTTGACAATCCGCTCATGCGGAAAATATGGGAAGGTATCTCGGTTACTCTGGCGGCTCAGATATTGACATTGCCAATATTGATGTATTGTTTTGGAAGAGTTCCGCTGTATTTTCTCTTTACCAACTTGTTGATGGTGCCATTGTCGTCTGGTATTTTGTATTTGATTATTCTGTTATTGGTTGTTAATTGGATTCCCTTTTTAGCCAAAATAATCGGGAATGCAACGGATTTTCTTATTGGGCTGATGAACGGATTTGTCCGAAATGTCGCCCAATATCCAATGGCAAATATTTCCGTATCCATCAGTTTTGGACAGATGATGGTTTTGTATGGGATTATAGGAATCGTTCTCTATTTGGTTAAAAAGAAAGAGGAAACATCCATTTATAATTAGTTTATTTTTTGAAAATTTATAACTTTCTTTTGCCTTGATGCAAAAGAAACAAAAAATCAAGGCTATATCCAACTCACTAAAAATCAACTCATAAGTCGGAAATGAAAAAACTCGCTTCGCTCAAACAGTTTTCATTTCTTTCGACTTATGAGTTGATTTTCTTAACGCTCATTGGCTAATGCCGTTTTGAAAGAACTTTTTAAAGCTAAAATCATAAAACCTTTCCAAAGCCTAGCAGCCCATGTCATCCGACAAGCAAAAGTGAAGAAAATGGCAGAGCTGTGTTTTTTGCGTAAAATACAAAAGCCACAAAATACCAATATCCAGCAAAAAATGTACACGAGCCATTTTCGAACGGTGCGTAGCATTTGCCTTCGGATGACTTGATTTTTTGTCCACTTTTTTATCAAGAAAAAAGTGGAGACATATTGCTTAAAAAAATGTCTATTTCTTCAAATAGAGACACAATATCCACAACTGTGACAACAATTCGCTTTTGCACAACAGATAGAGACTGTACCTTTGCATCTTCCAATTATTCCGCAAAAAACAATCTGATGCAAAAGCAAATCAAATCCGCACTCATCTCCGTATTTTACAAAGATGGTTTGGCTCCTATTGTCAAGGAACTTGACCGTCTCGGCGTAACTATTTATTCCACTGGTGGCACGCAGAAATTCATCGAAGACCTTGATATCAAATGTATTCCGGTTGAGCAGCTTACCACATATCCATCCATATTGGGCGGACGTGTCAAAATCCTGCATCCTGCAGTCTTTGGCGGCATATTGGGACGCAGGGATTTGGAATCTGACCAGAAAGAAATGGCGCAATACAATATTCCTCCGATTGACTTGGTCATCATAGATTTATATCCATTTGAGGAAACGCTTAAAAACACTTCCGAAGAAGCGGCTATCATCGAAAAAATAGACATCGGCGGACCTTCC
>JAATFC010000155.1 GCA_015655435.1 Chitinophagales bacterium
ATGCGTATATGGACATGAATGCAAATCTCAAATGGAGAATCGGAAAAAGTAAAGCTGCTCAGGGCTTTATAGTCGGACTAGCTTTTCTTTGTCTAGCACCGCTTGGATTGGTTTTGTTTTATATTTTCAAAAAAGGTATAGGTTCTATCAATTGGCATTTCCTGTCGATGGACCAGATGAACAATGGTATATTAAACGGTATATTGGGTACGTTGATCATCATTCCACTGAGTGCTCTTATCGCCATTCCTATTGGGATTCTGACGGGTGTTTACTTGAGCGAAAACAAGCAAAGTAAATTTGCGAATTGGGTAAGTACATGCGTCGACATTATACAGGGAATACCTTCCATCGTATTGGGTATAATTGGATTTTTATGGTTGGTATTACCGATGCGTGGACAACACTCAGCGCTGTCAGGTAGTGTGGCATTGGCTATTATGATGTTGCCTATTATCATCCGCTCGACAGAAGAAACATTGAAACTTATTCCCGAAACATTGAAGGAAGCATCCTATGCACTAGGTGTTCCTTTTCATCGGACAATGTGGAAAGTTATAGTCCCGTGCGGATTCAACGGGATTATTTCCGGTGTGATGCTGGGTATTTCGCGTATTGCAGGTGAGGCTGCTCCTTTGTTGTTCACCGCTTTTGGAAACCCTTTTATCCAAAACAATGTATTGAAGGAAATGGGAAGCTTGCCGCTGATTATAGTTGACGCGTCGCGCAATCCTTCTCCAGATACGCAGGCTCAGGCATGGGGCACATCTTTGATCCTGTTGATTATTATTTTCATATTGAATATTTTGACAAAACTATTGACAAGCAGATGGAAAGTACAATTATAAAAACCGTAAACTATAATTCTTATTTCGGCGATAACCATGTCGTTAAGAGTGTGAATATTGAGATTCCCAGAAACAATGTGATTGCGATAATGGGACCGTCTGGTTGTGGCAAAACAACTTTTTTGAGAGGCATTAATCGTATGCACGAGCTGATACCCGGTGCGCATGCAGAAGGACAAGTCCTATTGAATGGGGAAGACGTAATGGTGCTGCATCCTATAATGGTTCGTCTCAAGATTGGGATGGTATTCCAGCGACCCAATCCTTTTCCGAATCTTAGCATCTATGACAATGTAATTGCGGGATACAAACTAAACGGTATAAAACTCCCAAAGGCAGAACGTGACCAGATTGTGGAAGAATCGTTGACCAAAGTTGCTTTATGGAATGAGGTTAAAGATTCGCTGAACAAAAAAGGTACATTCCTTTCCGGTGGACAGCAGCAACGCCTATGTATTGCGAGAGCTGTTGCAATGCAGCCGGAAGTATTGCTGTTTGACGAGCCGACCTCTGCGCTTGATCCAATATCGACAGCGACAGTGGAGGATTTGTTTATCGAGTTGAAGAACAACTATACGCTTATCATCGTTACACACAATATGCAACAAGCTGCACGTGTGAGCAATAGGACTGCGTTTTTCTATATGGGTGAACTGGTTGAATTTGATGAGACCAACCAGATGTTTACTAACCCAAAAGATAAGCGGACTCAGAATTACATTACTGGAAGATTTAGTTAAAAAACATTAATTATTAATTTATCCTATGGCACAAATAGAAAATGAAATCCGTCAGTTAAAAGACGAGGTCGTAAATATGTGGACGCTTGTCCGTTCTCAATTGCAGAAAGCAAAGTCTGCCATTCTAAACTTTGACAAAGACTTGGCACGAGAAGTTGTCGTGCGCGAAAAGCGTGTCAACAGCTATGAATTGAAAATAGATCGCGATTGCGAAAATATGTTTGCTCTGCGTACTCCTGTAGCGATTGATTTACGTTTCGTATTGGCAATATTGAAAATCAATAACAATCTGGAAAGAATCGGAGACATTGCGGAAGGTATTTCCAAACTGGTTATTTATTCAGAAAACCCGTTTTCGGAAGAGTTATTGGTTCGTTCCAATGTATTGGATATGTTGGACGTGTCGTTTTCCATATTGGATGATGCTCTTGCTTCATTTGAAAATGAAAATACTATCCTTGCTCGTAGTATATTCAAAAGAGACGAGTTCCTTAACGAAATAAATATTGGACTTGTTGATTTTACAAAAGAATATCTTGATGAACATCCAGAAGAAATCACGGAGCTACTATATATTTTCTCGATTATAAGAAAAGTGGAAAGAATAGGAGACCAGGTTAAAAATATAGCGGAAGAAATTATCTTTTACGTAGAAGCAAAGGTCTTGAAACACCACTATAAAAAAGAATAAGTACTTACTATAGTCTATATAGTTTTAATGTAAAACCCGTAAGGATTGTGCTGATAATGGAAAACAGCACAATCCTTACGGGTTTTTGAGTTTTTCTTGTAGACTATAAATAACGAGTGTCCAATATATTCATATTGCTATCGAACACATATAACTTCGGAACTCCCGTTGGAATGTTGAGTTCCGAAATGTCTGCATCGCTTAGGTTTTCCAGATATTTAACAAGTGACCTAAGGCTATTGCCATGGGCAACTATAAGTATCTCTTTGCCTGATTTTAACTTAGGCTCAATTTCATTTTTATAGTATGGGATCACGCGATTGTAGGTGTCTTTTAGACTTTCTCCGTTAGGAGGTGCGATGTCATAACTTCTACGCCAGATATGTACTTGTTCGTTTCCAAATTTAAGAGCCGTTTCAGATTTATTAAGACCCTGCAGGTCGCCGTAGTTGCGTTCGTTCAGCGCTTTGTCCGTAATTATCGGAATAGTATTTTCTTTTATAGTATCCAATATAATGTGCAATGTTTCGTGAGCTCGCTTGAGTGCAGAGGTGAATGCCGTATCAAAATGATACTCCTTTAGTTTTTCTCCGGCTTCGTGCGCCTCCTTTCTTCCTTCTTCGGTAAGGTCAATATCGACTTCTCCGGTAAACCTGTTTTCGAGGTTCCATTGGGATTGACCGTGGCGAACGATTACTAATTGTGACATGGTCGTTTGTTTTGTACAAATCTAAAAAATAAAGCACCAATATTGGTGCTTTATACAATAATAAATAAACCTATAGTTAACTATAAATCAGGTTGAGGCGTATAGCGCAAATAAGGTTTTACGGTATTGAAACCTTTAGGAAACTTTGTTTTTGCGTCTTCGTCACTGATTGCCGGAGATATGACCACATCTTGCCCTTGTTCCCAGTTTGCAGGAGTAGTTACACTATAATTCGCCGTCAATTGTAACGAATCAATTACGCGTAAAATCTCATTGAAATTCCTACCCGTGGAAGGTGGATAGGTAATTGTCAATTTTACTTTTTTGTCAGGGCCGATTATTACAACGGAGCGAACGGTCGTCGTTGCTGCCGCGTTAGGATGTAGGAAATCGTATAGTTCCGATACGTGACGATCTTCATCCGCAATAATGGGATAGTTTACTTTTACGTTGTTGACCTCTTCGATATCCTTAATCCATGCATTGTGGTTGTCAAGGCTATCAACACTTAATGCCAATACTTTCACACCTCTTTTTTGGAATTCACCATTGAGGGCAGCCGTTTTGCCCAATTCTGTCGTACAGATAGGGGTGAAGTCGGATGGATGTGAGAACAGCAATCCCCATGAATTTCCTAAAAATTCATAAAGGTCAATGTCGCCTTGAGTTGTCTTTGCTTTAAAATTGGGCGCTGTGTCCCCTAAGTGTAATGACATATTTTTTGTTTTATATTTTAGATTATAAATGATTGGAACAAAGGTAATGGATATTTTTAATCTACAAAATAAGTAGACTGATTAGAGAAAATTTAACATTCAATACATTTTGAAAACAAAAATATGACTAATTTTTTTCGTTTATATTCATCACAAAATTATTAATATCAAAATTATACATATAATATAATTTATTTATATAATAAATATTGATGGGACAAC
>JAATFC010000327.1 GCA_015655435.1 Chitinophagales bacterium
ATTTTTTGTAAAACGAATTTTTCCGGTAGCTGGGAAAATTGCCATGCGTTTTGGATATTCAATTTCAGGAGTGCATTTGCATATTGTCTACCAATGCCCCAAACATCACCAATATCCGTCCACTCCAACATTGTACGAAAGTCATCCAAACACAAATACACGCCTTCCTTTGTCATTTTTTTGGCATATTTGTTTGCCGCTTTAGCTAGTGCCTTTGTGGGGGCAATACCTATACAAACAGGGATACCCACCTCTTTTAAAATTGCTTTTCTAATTTCCATTCCTAATGCATAAAGATTACCAGAATAATGCTCCATACTTGAAAAATCCAGAAAAGATTCATCAATAGAATAATCTTCCACGGTAGGAACATAACGTCTCAATATTGAATGCACCCGGTTACTCAAACTACCATATAACGTATAATTGGAACTGAAAACTTTTACATCTTTACCATATGGTAATTCCAATAGTTGATAATAGGGCAATCCCATCTTAATACCTAAAGTCTTTGCTTCATTACTTCGAGAGATGATGCAACCGTCATTGTTAGATAGCACCACAACGGGCACACGATTAAGGTCTGGACGAAATACCCGTTCGCAGCTTACATAAAAATTATTGCAATCAATTAACCCAATCATTTGTATTGATTTACTGCTGAAGTAACTACCCCCCAAATGACCGCATCTTCTTTGCCGCTGATCATTACCGTTGGAAAATTTTTATTCTCGGGTTTTAAATACCATTTACCAGAGGTCCTAATCAATCTTTTAACGGTAAATTCTCCAGCTATACAAGCAACGACAATAGAATTATGCTTTGCAGTTAAGGATCTATCAATAATTAAGATTGCTCCACTATTTATACCTGCGTCAACCATGCTATCTCCATCTACTCTTACCAAGAAAGTGGACAAGGGATTTTTGATCAATTCTTTTGGAAGATCAATATCTTCTTTAGCATAATCCGATGCAGGAGAAGGAAAGCCTGCTGGAACCTTATTGGTATAAAAATGCAATAAAATGGAATTAGATACCCTATATTTTGAGATAATGACCATAATTGAAATACTAAAATATTTAGCAAATATACACATTTGCATAAAATTGCGATGAAACTTTAAAAAGGAGGAATTCTAGCTTCAGGACAAAATATTTAAATTATTTACAGATAATCTAATTTTTCCCTTACAAATCCTAGTTCGCGTTACACTTCATCAGATTCTTCTAATCCTCGAATAAGCTCTTTTCTCAATTTATCCAAGAACATGCTTTGATTTTTTCGCGAATAGAGATCCTGTTTGTTTCGGTAAATGTTGACTTGCTGGGTATTGAAAACCCTTGCTAGTACATCTGCGATTGTTTTTACGTCTACGTTTCCTTTATTGACGGCACCAGAATATTTCAATGCGTATGCCATCTCGGTTAAGGACATCCCGGTATCTGTCCAGTTGAGCGAGGAGACTGTCATAGGGTTTTTGTCTATACATGAATCAGTGGTCAAAAGTCCATCTAAATAAGACATTAGCTTACCGTATGCCAATATCCTGGCAATAGTATAACCGGTCCCAGTAATGAAACGGGATTCCAGTATGAAAGCAGACTCGTCCAAGAAAGGAAATTCCATTTGTACGCCTTCCTGAAGGAATAATTTTTCATCCAGATAGTTGTTGCCTCCAGATAGATACTGGGATAATTGTAGATTTTTTTCGAAGAAACGATTAAGATCGCGTTTCTCTTTTTCCAGAAATTTTCTGCGTACACGTTCGGAAACCATGCGTATAGCCGTCTCGAGCCTTTGTGCATGGACAAGGAAAACCAGTTCCGCCATGAATTTAGGTACCTGATGTTTGTGGTAATGGATCTGTTCCTCTTTGCTAGGAAACTCATGCTGATATACGAAAGACTTGAGTCCAAAAAGCATCGAAAAAACTATCTTCATATGCTCACCATGTTTGTCATGGGCATGTAGTTCACGCTTGTACAAGAATCCTATCTTATCCTGGTAGTCTGCCCATAGATGTTTCAAAAAATTTTCCATGATTGAAAGTTTTAAAGGTCAAAAATTATGCATCTGAGTAAAAAGCTCAAAAAAGTGGGTGAAAGCTCTATGTCCAGAAAATCCTCCAAAAAAGAAAGTCCGCTGATGGCGGCAAAATGTCCATTGTTTTTTCCGGATTGCTTAAAAAAGGAACAAAAACAGCCTGCTCCGGCGGAACGATAAAAACTGTTCTTCTCCTCCCCATCGTTCGCTGCATGAAATCAACGATAAATGGTGCCACCATGCGAAGATTGTCTTCCATTTCCGCAAGCATCTCTTTCTGCGGATAGTGGAAGA
>JAATFC010000166.1 GCA_015655435.1 Chitinophagales bacterium
AGATAAAACTCGAATCTTGCCAATTGATATTGAGTGCATTTTCCAGATGTCCTTCGTTGAATTCTTTTGGAGTCCGAACGTCTATCAATACTGCGTTAGGAGTGTTATAGATTGCTTGTTGGAATTGTATTGGACTTAATGTGTCCTGCGCTTTGATGATAGCTATATTGGCCATCAAAAAAAACGCTGCGAGAAATATTCTTAAAAAAGAGTGATTCATGGACTTGTCTATTTTTCCATGCCGATTGCATTGACCCGTTCGTAATCTTTAATATCGTTGGTGCGCCAGTCTTTGTCGTAATGTACAAAAAAACTCAGCCATATAGAACGTGAAAGTCGCATGACATAAGGTGTAGCGATTAATATGACGGAGACCGTCGTGAGCAAGCACCAAAAAATTCTGAAGTCGTCCAGATTACGCATCTCAAAACCAATCAAGATATACCATGCCACGAAAACGGCTGTCCCTATTGCTACGGTCAGGGCATAGCTCACATAAGCTGCACCTGTATAAAAACCTACCTCAATCTCCGTTGGTTGTCCACAGGACTGGCAGGTTTTGTACATCTTCATCGTGTTTTTTAAATGGTACGGATTACGGTCTTCGAAAAGGTGACCTTGCCGACAACGTGGACACCTGCAGGTAAATATCGCACTGAGATAGTTGCGTTTGACGTCCTGGGATTCTGGTAATTGATATTTCGATTCCTTTTCCATGGCGCAAAGGTACTATTTTACAGCATAAAGTGAAGTGTATTGCAGCGAGATGGTATCCAATCTATGCTTGTTACTAAGTGTAAAAACAATACAAATTCCGTTTTGTTTTAAGCTATTTCGCCATATTTTAAGACATCTGTAGATGAATGTGGCTGCCCGTTTCCGCATCGTTTTCTATGAAAAGAGAAAGCGGAATTTCCTGCTGTAATTCTTCCACGTGCGAGATGATTCCTATTATTCTGTTTTCTTTTCGCAAAGATTTCAACGTATCGAAAATTGTTGACAACGCATCCTTGTCCAATGAGCCGAAACCCTCATCAAGGAAGAAAAAATTCTGCTCACTTTTGTTTTGATATTGGACACTGTCTGCGAGTGCAAGAGCAAGGCTTAACGATGCCTGGAAAGTCTGGCCACCGGACAATGTTTTTGCGCTTCTGGTTTTACCTTCGTTAAGCAGGTCTCGAATGAGAAATTCGTTGTTCTCATTGAGTTCCAGATGGAGTTGGTTATGAGTCAATTTGCTGAAACGCTCATTTGCTGCAACGCATAGGTTTTTCAGATAAACGGAAGAAATATAGTTGACAAATCCACTACCCGAAAACAGGTTTTTCAGGGTTTGGATATTGTCTTTTCTTAATGTTTTTTCATGCAGCGTTTTTTCCAGTTTTTTTCTGTTTTCTATAGACGTATGAAGCTGTTCTATAGACTGTACAAGTTGTGCGATAACGGCTGTATAATTGGATAAACTTGCTTTGTCTGTTTGTAATTCCGTATAGAGCAGCTTCCATTTTTCTTCGTCAAAAGTTTTGTCTTTTAATAAAATTGCCTGCTGTTCCAGCTTTTGCTCCGCTGCAAATAATTGATTTTCATATTGTTGAATAGCTGCGTTTTCTTTAGGTAAATCAATATTCTGTTGCAGGATTTTCCATACAGATTCTTCTGACGTAATATTATGTTTTCCCAATAGCTGTTGAATCTCTGCAAGAATGATTTCCAGTTCATTGTTTTCTTTTTCTTTTTCTGATTGTGCTGCTTGTATTTCTGCAGTCAATATAGCTTTGTTTTTGTCC
The DNA here is from genome assembly GCA_015655435.1 of Chitinophagales bacterium. GTDB lineage: Bacteria > Bacteroidota > Bacteroidia > Chitinophagales > Chitinophagaceae > Rhizosphaericola. The sequence goes on from JAATFC010000166.1 coordinate 1,788, forward strand.
AGCTCTTGCAATTGTTTTTGCAGATTTTCGTATTGTTTTTTTGTGTAGGAAATCTTAACTTCCAATGTTGTTTTCGTTTGTAAACATTTCTCTTTTGAATATAGGCTAATGTCGTTCGATGAGATTAGTTGTAACCTATTGGACAAAGTTTGTATATTGTCTATCGCTGACTGATATTGAGTTTGACGCTCCGTTAACGCATTTTGATATTTGTTGATAGTTTCTTTTATGTTATCCAATTGTTTTTTTTGTTCGGATAATTTTTCTTCTAGTTCGTTGATTTCTTTAGCATTTTTTTCGGCTTGTTGTCTTAGGGAAACAAAGGTATTTTCATCGTTAGAATCAAAACCATTCCAGCTAAACTTTTGTTCGTGAAGTTGCAAAGATTGTTGTGTTTTCTTAATGATTTCGGACTGTATATTGATTTGTTCTTCGCAACTGTTTATCTCTGTCGCATAGCGTGTCGCTTTGCTTATATTGGATTCCAATAGGGATAACGCTTGGCTGTTTTCCAATAAAATATTGTCGATTGCTTTTTGTTTTTCCGCAATGGCGGTATCGCTTTCTAGTATATTGGGATGATGTATTGCACCGCAGAGAGGACAAGGTTTTCCTTCTTCCATATTTTGTGCATATTGGTGCAGCTCTATAGTAAGTGCAAACTTGCTTTTTTCTTCCTGCTGTTCATTTATAGTTGATTTGTATTGCGCTTTTTGTTGTTCAGATTCTTGCTGCCAATTTTCAAAATTGAAAGATAATGTAGGAAACAATGCCTTTCCATTTGCGATTCTTTCTTGTTGTATCGTGATTACTTGCTGTACCTCCGCAATTTGTTTTTGCAATACTTTTTTGTACTGAAACCATTCGCCAATTTCACCATAAACAAATATATTGGCTGGCTGATTTGATTTTTTTAATCGTATATTTTCTTCTAGTTGATTGCATTTTTCAATGAACAGATTTTTGTTTTTTTCTTCTTTGTCGATGTGTTCTTTTCCTATAGCAATTTTGGTTTCTGTTTCTTTTGCCTGTTGTTGATAGTCAAGTATGTCCTGAACTATGAGTATGTCTTGTATCTGTTGTTGCCATTTTTCGAGTTGGGTATAGTCGTTTTGTACGGTTTCCCAAGTTTGCTTTTTACTTTCCAAATCAGTATCTAGTTGTACTGATCTGGTATTGGATAATTGTAAAAAAGCATTTCGATTTTCTATAGATGTTTGCAGATTCTTTTTCCTATTCAAACTAGGTTCGAAATATAGTTTTGCCTGTTGGAATTTTTCTATATTTTTCTTTCTTTCTTGGAATTTCTCTTTTTCATTTTCTAGTATAGTATAGTTGGACTGATATTGTAGCAACAAGTCAAACTGTTCTTTGATTTTGTTTGAGTTTTGTAATTCTCCTTCATTTTTCTCAATACTACATTTTAATGCTTTTTCTTTGGACTGTAGTGATATTAGTTCTTCTTGTTTTGCCAATAAGTCTTCTTTGTTGCTGTTTCCGATGCTTGTAATCTGACCTTGTAAATTAGAAATGTTGAGTTCGTTTTCCGTTTCAAGAGTTCTTACTTTGTCACTCAAATCGTATTTTTCCAAATGAAAAATATCCATCATCATCCTTGTCCTGTCTGAGTTTCCTAATTGAAGGAATTCCTGAAACCTTCCCTGCGGAATGATGATCGTTCTTCTGAAATTATCGTAACTCAAGTCCAGTATATTGCTTGCGTCGGCTGATTCCAACGGAATCCATTTTTCATTTTCTAGTTTGTAGGCATTTCGTTCAAAAGTTTTCACGTCTTGAAAACGTCTGCTGTTACGCCTTCCCTTCACGGTAAATCGATAGATGGAGTGGTCGTAATGTTCAAATTCGAAATCAATCAATAACTCGTTTGATTTCAGATTCATCATATTATAGTTGCGGTTCTCCCGGTCGTTGAGTCGTTCCGTTTTCCCGTATAGTGCAAAACCAATTGCTTCCAATATGGATGACTTTCCCGAGCCGACTGCACCGAAAATTCCGAAAATTCCGGCTTCCGTCAACTTGGAAAAATCAATCGTCTGTTTTTCTTGGTAGGAATATAATCCTTGAATCGTCAACTGCTTTGGTAACATAGGTCAAAGATAGTTGACAATTGATAATGCATGATTGACAATTAGAACCCATATTGTCCATTCTTAACTGTTCATTGTCCATTCATTGCACTATTTTTATTGGTCTCAAATAGAGTTAAAACTATGCACTTTAGTGCATCTCGCTTTAGCTTCTAAAAATTTATATCTTTGATGAATGGAATTTCAACGAACGAATGGTCATACGATATCTCGTCTCACTGTTCATTTAGTTTG
>JAATFC010000354.1 GCA_015655435.1 Chitinophagales bacterium
CCAAACTAAATGAACAGTGAGACGAGATATCGTATGACCATTCGTTCGTTGAAATTCCATTCATCAAAGATATAAATTTTTAGAAGCTAAAGCGAGATGCACTAAAGTGCATAGTTTTAACTCTATTTGAGACCAATAAAGGATTTAAAAACTATAATCATGGGCAAAAAAACACTATTGTAGCAATACTAAATATTCCTACAATTCCTTAATAAAAACGCATTGTTTATATCGACCTACAATATAGTTTCCAACGATTCAATCCATTTGGTAGATTATATAGACATCCACATGTATCGTCTCCATAAAAATAATGAATCTAATAGCATAATTAGAGCATTGATTCCTTATTTTCACATAAGAAAATTTATACCCATCCAAAAACATTATACAATTACACTATGGATTTCAGAAAAGAAAGTGACCTTTTAGGAGAACTGGAAGTTCCCCTTCATGCCTATTATGGCGTACAGACCCAAAGAGCCATCAACAATTTCCAAATCTCGAACCAACACCTGTCTTCTTTCCCTGCATTCATACAGGCTCTCGGTTATGTGAAGAAAGGGGCGGCTCAGACCAATTTCGAGTTAGGCATATTGGACGAAAATATTTACAAGGTGATTGTGCAGGCTTGCGACGAAGTGATTGCAGGCAAGCTCAACGAAGAGTTTCCCATTGACATGATTCAAGGTGGTGCGGGCACTTCCGTCAATATGAATGCAAACGAAGTTATTGCCAACAGGGCACTGGAATTAATGGGACACCAGAAAGGAGAATACCAATACCTTTCCCCTAATGATCACGTCAACCTTTCTCAATCTACTAACGATGCTTATCCGACAGCAATCAAGATTGCACTGTTCAATCTCAATGCCAGACTGGTTGCCAACTTGGTAAAAATCATTGAAGCATTCCGAGCCAAGGGTGTTGAATTTTCTGACGTCATCAAGATGGGTCGCACACAATTGCAGGACGCCGTTCCGATGACGTTAGGACAAGAATTTGAAGCTTTCGCAGCAACGCTGGAAGAGGATATTTCCAAACTCAACAACAATGCGTTGTTGTTCGTAGAAGTTAACATGGGCGCAACTGCTATCGGCACCGGATTAAATGCTCCGGCAGGATATGCAATCAAGTGTGCGGAGAACCTTGCCGCGCTGACCAATATACCCATCGTATCTGCACCCAACTTGGTAGAAGCAACACCCGACACAGGCTCATACGTCATCTACTCTTCCGCCATGAAACGTTTGTCAGTAAAGCTTTCTAAGATATGTAATGACTTAAGACTATTGTCTTCCGGCCCAAGAGCCGGCTTGTTCGAAATCAACCTTCCTCCGATGCAACCAGGCTCTTCCATAATGCCCGGAAAAGTGAATCCTGTAATACCGGAAGTCGTCAACCAAGTTTGTTTCAAAGTGATAGGGAACGACCTAACAGTGACTTTTGCCGCAGAAGCCGGACAATTACAGCTCAACGTAATGGAGCCTGTTCTTTGCCATGCAATCATGGAAAGTATCAAGTTTCTGTCCAATGCGTTGGACACTTTGCGGACAAAATGTATAGTTGGCATTACCGCCAATAAAGACATCTGTCTTAATATGGTCAAAAACAGTATTGGCATTGTCACAGCATTGAACCCTTATATCGGTTACAAAAACTCGACAAAGATTGCCAAAGAAGCATTGCAGTCAGGCAAAAGCGTTTATGATTTGGTTTTGGAATATGGGCTGCTTTCGCAGGAAAAACTGGATGCTATACTAGATCCAAGGAACATGCTGCAATCGAACTAGGCAATAAGATTATTTAAAACTTTTTTGTACGTATTAATCAAATTCATGTTTAAAAAAAGTCCGAAGATATTTTCTTCGGACTTTTTTATAGTTACGCTTTTATTCCAATACGGGTCTTAACCATTTTTCGGCAGTTTCATCATCCCAGTTTTTGCGTTTTTGATAGTCTTTAGCCTGGTCTTCCATTATTTTGCCAATACCGAAATATTGGCTTTTCGGATGACTAAAGTACCAACCGCAAACGCTTGCTGCAGGATACATCGCCAACGATTCCGTTAGTTCAATACCAATAGTATCTTCTACATTTAACAAGTCGAACAATTTATATTTTTCCGTGTGTTCGGGACAAGCGGGATAGCCGGGAGCAGGACGGATTCCCTGATATTTTTCCCTTATCAGTTCGTCGTTGTCCAAAGTTTCTTCCTGTATATATCCCCAATATTCCGTACGGACTTTCTTATGCAAAAGCTCCGCAAATGCTTCTACAAAACGGTCGCACAATGCCTGCAACATGATTTTGTTATAGTCGTCGTTTTCTTTATTGAGGCGTTCAATATGTCGTTCAATACCTTTTATAGTTACCGCAAATGCACCTATATAGTCTTCTTTTTCAGGACTGATAAAATCAGCTAAAGACAGGTTTGGTTGACCTTCTGCTTTTTTAATCTGCTGGCGCATAAATTCCAGATTAACGGGCGTTCCGTTACTGTCAACAGTTACCGTATCCGGAGCAGTTCGTTTTGCTTTCCAAAAACCAATCACACCTTCCGCATAGACCCATTTTTCTTCAATTATTTTATCCAATAAAGCGTTGGCATCATTGTAAACCTTGGTGACTTCCACGCCAACCACACTGTCCGTAAGGATTTGCGGAAAATTACCATGCAGTTCCCATGCTATGAAAAACGGTTTCCAGTCAATATAAGCCCGGATATCTTCCAGACTATATTCATGAAAAACTTTGTGTTCTTTCAATGCCGGTACATAAGGTTCAAAACTGTTCCAATCAATAGCTACCGGATGCTGCGTTGCCTCTGGATAGGATAGATAGTTCTTTACAGGTTTCTTATTTTCAAAATTCGTTTTTAATACAGCGTATTCTTCTTTTATTTTTTCTAAAAAAGGAGATTTCAGTTGAGGATTCAACAGTTGGCTGACAACGCCAACGCTTTTGGATGCATCTATTACATGTATAACTCCGTTGTCATATTTCGGGGCAATCTTAACCGCAGTATGCATCCTGGAAGTAGTCGCACCACCAATCATCAAAGGCAGGTTCATATTGCGTTTCTTCATTTCCGCAGCAACGTTGACCATCTCATCCAACGACGGTGTAATCAAGCCGCTTAACCCTATCACATCCACTTTTTCCTTAATAGCGGTTTCCAAAATTTTTTCCGTAGGAACCATTACGCCCATGTCCACTATATCGTAACCATTGCAGCCCAATACGACACCAACTATATTTTTGCCAATATCATGCACGTCGCCTTTTACGGTTGCCATTAATATTTTGGGAACATTGCTATCGCCTGCAATTGGGTTTTTCTTTTTTTCTTCTTCTATAAATGGTGTTAAGTACGCTACGCTTTTTTTCATTACGCGCGCGCTCTTCACGACCTGAGGTAGGAACATTTTACCTGCTCCAAAAAGGTCTCCAACTATATTCATTCCGTCCATCAATGGACCTTCAATCACGTCCAATGGTTTATCCAACGTCTGTCTTGCTTCCTCCGTATCGTCGTCGATATAATCCGTAATGCCATTGACCAACGCATGTGCTAAACGCTCCGCAACTGATAAACGACGCCACGCATCATCTTTTTTTATTTCCTTTCCGGCAGACTTGACTGTTTCCGCAAAAGTAATCAAGCGGTCTGTTGCTTCATTGTCTTCGTTGCCTTTGTTCAATATAACGTCTTCACATAGTTGGCGGAGATTGGGTTCTATCTGGTCATAAACCACCAACTGTCCCGCATTGACAATCCCCATGTCCATCCCCGCAGAAATCGCATGTAACAAGAAAATGCTATGCATGGCTTCACGCACCGTTTCATTTCCCCTAAAGGAAAAAGAAAGATTACTGACACCGCCGCTGATATGTACCAATGGAAATTTTTGCTTGATAATCCTCGTCGCTTCGATAAAATCTACGCCGTAATTATTGTGCTCCACCATGCCGGTAGCAATCGCGAAAACATTCAAGTCAAAAATAATATCCTGCGGATGATAGCCAACCTCGTCAACCAATATATGGTATGCTCGTTCGCATACTTCTATCCTTCGTTCCAATGTGTCAGCTTGTCCTTTTTCATCGAAAGCCATCACAACTACCGCAGCGCCAAACGATTGACAAACGCGAGCGTGTTCGACAAATTTTTCCACGCCTTCCTTCATCGAGATGGAGTTGACGATACATCTTCCCTGCACACATTTCAGACCTGCTTCGATTATTTCAAATTTGGAAGAGTCAATCATGACGGGAATCTTGGCAATATCCGGTTCAGCCTGCAAAAGGTTGAGATAAGTAACCATTGCTTTTTTGCCGTCCAATAGGGAGTCGTCCATATTGACATCAATGACCTGCGCGCCACCTTCCACTTGTTGCCTTGCAACACTCAACGCTTCCTCATAGTTCTCGTCACGAATCAGGCGTGCAAACTTTTTCGAACCGGTTACATTGGTTCGTTCTCCTATATTGACAAAATTTGTTTCGGGACGAACAACCAAAGGTTCTAGCCCGCTCAAACGTAAGAATGGTTTAATCGTGTTCATATATTCATTAAGATATAAGGAAAAAGCCAAGAAGATGTAAAAGAAATAAAATTTCTACGTCCTCAGTAGTTAAAGGCTTTCTTCCAATATAGGCAAAGGGCGTGTTTGGATATTTTTGACATTATCGGCGATATGCTTAATGTGGTCAGGCGTCGTACCACAACATCCGCCAACGATATTGACCAGTCCTTCTTTTGCCCATTCCTCTATAAAATGCGCTGTTTCATGTGGTGTTTCATCATATTCGCCCATGGCGTTAGGTAAACCCGCATTGGGATATGCCGAAACGTAGCAGGAAGCAATCTGACTTAATTCCTGTATGTGTGGACGCATCTCCGCCGCACCCAGAGCACAATTCAAACCAACACTCAACGGATTGGCATGCATCACTGAAATATAAAACGCTTCCAAAGTCTGCCCGCTCAATGTACGATCGCTCGCATCCGTAATGGTGCCGCTAATCATGATAGGCAATTCTTTCAGGTTTTTATCATGGAAATATTTTTTGACGGCGTAGATAGCCGCTTTACTATTGAGTGTATCGAAGATGGTTTCAATCAGCAAAATATCAACTCCACCCTCCACCAAACCGTGAACCTGTTCGTAATAGGCATCGGCAACCTCGTCAAAAGTAACTGCGCGGAATCCCGGGTCGTTTACGTCCGGAGACAACGACAGAGTTTTATTGGTAGGTCCGATTGCTCCAGCGACAAATTTGGTTGCGGTATTTTCGGGATGTTTTTGGTAAAATTCTTCGATTGCTTTTCTTGCATTTTGGGCAGAGGAATAATTGATTTCGTATACCAGTGCTTCCATTTTATAGTCACCTTGTGCAATGGTAGTACCGCTGAACGTATTGGTTTCGATGATGTCCGCGCCCGCCTCCAGATATTTCAGGTGTATTGCCTGTATTATCTGCGGTTGCGTAATGCTCAATATGTCATTGTTGCCCTTTATCGGAAATTCCCAATCCTTGAACCTATCTCCACGATAATCCTCTTCCGTAAGATGGTATTGCTGTATCATCGTACCCATTGCGCCGTCAATGATAAGTATGCGTTCCTGTAGCGATTCTTGTAATGTTTTCATAACCATATTTCTTCTTATTTAAACAAGAAAATGGACATTTTCGTAAACGTGCGGGAAATTTGAGTGTGGGATTTTCCGGCGTTTATTAGTTCATTTTCATCCAGGCCGAACAATAAACAAATCCGCCCATGACGGGCAAAATTACAAACATTTTTGCGGTTATCCATATCGTGATTGGATATAGCATTATTCCTTTTTTACCAAAATGAAAACAATAGCCGGTAATTTTTCCCGATATCGTAAGTGTTAAAAAAACGTTAGGGATATTTTTGCGGAAAAATATACCATGCGCCTAACCCAATCCATTTGTCTCGCCATTTCTTTACTTGTGTCCTGTTGTCTTTGGGGACAGAACGTCCAAGAAAACAACGGACTCGGCTCTATACGAGGCAAAGTCATCGCCCATGACAGCCTTCCACTCGAACTTGTACCCGTTTTTATTGTGGGAACTAACAAAGCCACTCTTACCGACAATAACGGTCAATACAACATAGGAAACATCCTACCGGGGAAATACACACTGCGCATTCAGATACTGGGCGGCAAACAAAAAGACACCATTGTCAACATTGAAAAAAACGAGGAAATACTTATAGACTACCGATTACCCGTGGAAAATATTACGGCATTGCAAGAAGTCCGTGTGGTAGGCAATATCAACAAATTTTCAAGAAAGGAAAGTTTTTATGTGGCTCGCATGCCATTAAAACATATTGAAAACCCTCAAGTATTCAACTCGGTTCCGAAAGAATTGATTACGGAGCAAATGGCGGTCGACCTCGGGAGCATCGCCAAGAACGTTCCCGGAGCAGGCGTTCCGATGATTGCAAACCAAGGACGTGTCACTTTCCGTTCGCGTGGATTTGAAACCGAGCCCAATGCTAGAAACGGTGTTGCCGGCGCAGCATTTTCTTTTCTGGACCCTGTCAACCTGGAAAGAGTCGAAGCCATAAAAGGACCATCCACCACGTTGTTTGGCACAAGCGTTTCGAGTAGTTATGGCGGATTATACAATCGTGTTACGAAAAAGCCTTTTAACGGAAGAGGCGGAGAAGCCTCTTATACGGGAGGAAGCTGGAACTATAATCGTTTAACTTTCGACTATAACACGCCGTTAAACGAAGACAAGACAGTGCTCTTCAGGTTGAACGGTGCCACCACTTTTGAAAAAAGTTTTCAGGACAATGGATTTACCAATAGCGTCGCAATTGCACCTAGTCTATCTTACCAAGTCAATGACCGTATGTCCGTATTGCTTGACGTAGAATTTGCACAAGCAAAAGGGACTTCAGTCGTTCGTTTCAATCCCAATACGAGGAGCGATAAAACGCAGTCTATCGTAGATATGCAATTCCCATATAAACGAACATTTCTCGGTGACGATCTAGCTTATTCTACTCAGATGCTGAACGTATTTGGACAGATTAACTATAAGATTTCCTCCTCCTGGACTTCACAAACTGTATTCTCTCGCGCTCGTTCTACTATCAATGGCTATATAACGGCCCTGAACGGAAGGACGGACAGCACTCTGCAGTCAAGCGTAATCGTGGGTAATACCAACTTTATCGCAACGGACTTGCAACAAAACTTTATAGGGGATTTTAAAATTGGCAATTTCAGAAACAGAGCCGTAATTGGTTTAGACTACTACAACAACTATAACTCATTTGACCGAGTAACAGTAAATGGACCAACCGTCAACTTCATCAATACGCCAAAAAGTTATAAGGTTACAAGATTTGCTATTGACTCATTGACTCCATATGGCTCTCAGCGTAAAGAGAAAAACGGCGACAATACTTATGCTGCTTATGTTTCCGATGTATTCAATATCACGGACAGGTTATTAGTTATGGGAAGTGTACGTGTCGACAATTACCATTATCAAGGAATCGACAGTGCCGCAACAGGCAAAACAACTGGGGCTTATACGCAAACTGCATTTTCGCATAAATCAGGGATTGTCTACGAACTCGTGAAAAACCAACTGTCATTATTCGGCAACTATATGAATGGCTTCTTCAATGTATCGGGAACAGACGAAGCTGGTAATAAGTTCAAACCGCAACATGCCAATCAACTAGAATACGGAATTAAACTTGATACTTGGAATCATAAACTGGTAGGGACAATAAGCTACTATAACATTAAGGTTTCCAATGTATTGAGGATAGACCCGAACAATGCAAACTTTAACATACAAGACGGAACGCAATATAGCAAAGGATTGGAAATGGACATCACAGCCAACCCAATAAGTGGTTTGAATATCATCGCTGGATATGCCTACAATGATAGTAAATTTACCCAATCAGATTCTTCCGTTCTGGGATTACGTCCAGCGTTGTCAGGACCAAAGAATATGTTTAACTTCTGGGCAAGTTATCGTATACAAGACGGCCCGTTGAGTGGACTGGGTATAGGTTTTGGAGGAAATGTGGGAAGTATGTCTTATCAAACCAATACAAGAACTGCCAAAATAATCATACCGGCTTATCAAACATTTGATGCAACTATATTCTACGACCAACCGAAATTTAGGATTGGTTTTAAAATAGACAATCTGACCAGTGAAAAAATGTGGTCAGTAAGATTAATGCCGCAACCACCTGCTAGATTTTTGGGAAGTATAGCTTTGAAATTTTAAAAAAGCTTATTTATTGCGAAAGCCTTAGAGCGTAAAACTCTAGGGCTTTTTTCTTAATAGTACGTCCAATATAATATTAGTTTTCCAATCTACATCAAGCCCAATAACGACCTGATGACAACGGACGAACAAACAGCACCAAATGTAGCAGGCATATACGACATCGTTCCGTAAGCAGATTTTTTATAGTTAGAACCATCCGTCATCACTAAAGACTCTTCCATTGGTCGCTCACTGGAAAACACTGTCGTAAAACCTTTGTAAATACCTTTTTTCTTCAGCATTTTCCGGACTTGCTGGGCAAATGGACAATTGTAGGTTTTGGATATATCCGCTACGCTTATTTGAGTTGGGTCAATACGTCCGCCAGCTCCCATGCTGCTGACAATTGGAATCTGTGCCTGCATGGC
>JAATFC010000131.1 GCA_015655435.1 Chitinophagales bacterium
AGAAAATATTCTTAGATTGTCCTCTTTTGAGAAATCATGGTGGTCAGGTAGTACAATTTTTTTGAGATAATTTGTCTTCGTTGATAGATAGGCAAAGTACGGTTCCGGCTTTGCAATCCCAGCGATAGCAATGATTTCAGCGTTTTCGGAGAAGTCGTATGGTTCTTTTGTCAGCAGGTTGTATGGTGTGCCATAATCAATTGCAGAGAAAAAAACTTGTTGGAAATGGAGAGGGTTGATTCGTTTCGTTATTTCTTTTTTTTCATCCAAACCTATATTGGACGGGCATTTCGTGACGACGATAATGTCTGCTCTTTTGGACGAAGAGCGTTGGTCGCGCAAAGAACCGACTGGCAAAAAATAATCATCTACATAAAGATTTCTATAATCCGTCAACAAGATATTGCAGTCTGCTTTTACTTTTCGATGCTGCATTGCATCATCCAATATGATGACTTGCGGAACTTCAGGAAGTGTGGCAATCTGTTGTATGGCTTGGCTTCTGTCTTCGCCAACGGTTACTAATGCATTCGGAAAGTTGTGGTGGAACTGCATAGGTTCGTCGCCAATATCATCTGCATTTGTGTTCTTATCCGCAATCAAAAAACCTTTTGTTTTTCTTTTGTAGCCTCGACTAAGAGTTGCCGTTCTGTATTGGTATTGCAACATTGTCAACAGCATTTCCGTCATTGGTGTTTTGCCGGTTCCGCCTACTGAAAGGTTGCCCACACATATTGTAGGAATATCAAAATGATTAGTTTTGATTATTTTTTTATCGAAAAAAAAATTGCGGATATGTATGACGATTCCATAAATCAGAGCGAATGGAAAAAGCAGGAAACGTAATGGAGATATGGCTTTAGGAGAATACATATATTTCTTCGGGTGTAATGCCGATATTAAGTGCGATGTCCAATATGTGCGTATCTGTTATTTTTTCTATTGGAGGAAAATAAGAGAAACCTACTTTGATTACATCGGGTCTGCACTGCGCTAGAAACTTGTCGTAGAAGCCTTTTCCATAACCTACTCGAAAGCCTTTTTTGTCAAAAGCCAATAGTGGAACAAAAACCAAATCTATCAATTTCGGGTTGATGATTTCTTCAGATTTCGGTTCTTTGATTCCCCAAGTGTTGGTTACAAATTCCGTATCGGCATCCGTTGCTACGGCTTGGAAAGTCAACTCTTCTGTATCCGAAACCGGATAACAAAAATCAATGGATGGATTGACCAACTGCAAATAGCTTTCGAAATGTTCCATGTCGATTTCCTGTTTTGAAAGTATTGGACGATAGGACAGGACATTTTCCAAAGAAGGGAGATGCAGATTTTGAAATTGTATCAGCAACAGATCGGTTGCGACCATGACTTGCTTGTGTGACAAAGCTTTTCGTTTGTCGAGGTATTCTTTCCGGAGTTCCGCCTTTGTCATCTTTTCAATATTAAGTTATTCAAAAAAAGAAAATATCGTCGTTCCGTAATTGCGCGAAAAACTAAACCCTTCAAAATTTTCGTAGTTGTTGCGCGGTGTATGTTCCAATACAAAATATCCTTTGTCCGAAATCAAGCCTTTTCCAACTATGATTTTTGGTAGTTCGTCGATAGTTCCCAGCGCGTAAGGAGGGCCTGCAAAAATAAAATCAAACTTGTCGTTGCAGGTTTCCAAAAAACGGAAAACATCTTGACGGATTATCAATGCTTTCTCAACACCTAACATGGTCAAATTGTTTTCGATGAACTGTGCCATCTGCGGGTCTTTTTCCACGATTATCTGACTAGATGCTCCGCGCGATGCGAGCTCGTAACTAATGCAACCCGTACCGCCAAACAAGTCAAGCGTTTTGATATCGTCGAGACTGATTCTATTTTGCAGGATATTGAATAGACCTTCTTTTGCGATGTCCGTGGTCGGACGTGTGTAAGGCATTTTGGTAGGTGGTTTTATTTTTCGTCCACCATATTTTCCGGAGATGATTCTCATATCGCGTATTTGAAAAACGGAACAAAGAAATGTTCGGGGTAATCGCTGAATTTTTCCGTGTCAAATATATTTTTAGTAACGGAATCAATTTCTATATTCGGTACATATTTATATATGGCATCGAAGAGACTTGAATTGTTCTCCACCATTCCCGACAATACCACTGTTACGTCACCCATGTCTTTCCCATATTGGTTTGCTGCATTTACGATATGGTAAACGGAATCCAGTGGCGACATGAACTTGATTCTTTTTATAAAAAGTAATTGTCCGTCCTGCACACCAGTCAATATGGAATGTCGCTGGAAGCATAAAAGATGAAGCACCAATTCTGGTTTGGCGATACTGTTAATTAGTACTTTGCTGATGGCGCCATATTTATGGACGGAGTGGTAGTTCGGAAAATATTTTTGGATAGTGTCGGCGATTGTCTGGTCGACTTGGTACAACACGGAAAAACCATTGGTGTCGTAATGCTGTACTTGTGTGTCGTTGGACTGGTAAGGCATCATCATATTGATAATGTCATCTGAGCAGGAAGCCAGATAAGACTGTGGCAAAATTTCCGCAAATTCGTTTTCCCAAATCACGTGCACTTCCGTGTCTGATTTATATTGGGCCAATAATCCGGAATCTTGCATGACGGATTGAAAGGATTCTTCAAAAGGCTTTTCCGGTTTTATGTGAAACAGCTCAAAGCTAAGCAGTTCGCCAGTTTCGTGATGCAAAACCCAGCATGCGACATGCTCTTTGCTTATTTCCAAAAACAAGCGATCTTCTTTCTGCGATGGGCTATATAGACCTAATATTTTTTGTGCCATGATGATTTAAATTGCAATGTTACAAATATTCAAGCAATTATAGTTTTGTGTTGTTGTCTTTCGTATTCCAAACCATTGTGCTGTATGCAAAATCCAACAACCCAATCCTGTGAAAATACTATGTGCGTATTGGCTATCTTTGTTTTTTCAAATAGGAATTACAATGACTAAGTTAAGTGTAAATATCAATAAAATAGCAACGTTGAGAAACAGTCGAGGAGGAAACAATCCCGATGTCGTCAAGGCTGCGATTGATATTCAGAAATTCGGTGCGGACGGAATCACCGTGCATCCGCGTCCCGACGAAAGACATATAAGGTATAGCGACGTTTATAAAATTAAAGAAATTATAACAACCGAATTCAATATTGAAGGCAATTGCAATACGCGAAAGTTTGTAGATTTAGTCCTGAAAGTCAAACCCGACCAAGTTACTTTGGTGCCAGATACGGAAGGGCAATTGACAAGCAACCACGGTTGGGATACAATCAAGCATCGCAACTATCTGAAAGAAATGGTAAGCATGTTCCAACAAGAAGGAATCCGTGTGAGCATCTTTGTAGACCCGGATGTCGTGATGATAAACGGTGCTGCAGAAACGGGAACGAACCGCGTAGAATTGTATACGGAAGGTTATGCGACGGCTTATCTGCAACATCCGAAATCTGCCATTGAAAAATATCTTTCCGCTGCGCAGCGTGTGCAACAACTGGGGATGGGACTCAATGCGGGACACGATTTGGACTTGGAAAATCTCCGTTTCTTTTCGCAGGCAATTCCTTGGCTGGACGAGGTTTCCATTGGGCACGCATTGATTTCGGATGCGTTGTATTTGGGTTTGGAAAATACCGTCCAGTTATACAAACGACAATTGGTCTGATAATTGAGTAATAAAAACAAAAATGAATATTTTATGAAAAAAACATGGATAACTAGAATCTTGGCGTGCGGTGTATTGGCGTGCGCTTTATTGATGAGTGCTAACGATGCCAACGCACAGAAAAAATCAAAAACGAAAAGCGATGCTGAAACGACCAAAAAGAAAGAAGACAAATCCAAGCGCCCAAGTCCTCCTGCTTTTGTAAAGGCAACTATCGCGTCCGGCGCGACTATTTCCATTGATTATAGCCAACCTTCTTTGAATGGTCGTACTCCTGGCGTAGACGTAGAACCAAAAGACGATTCTATCTGGCGTGCCGGTGCAAATGAAGCAACCGTATTCGAATCAGACAAAGACATAACTATTAACGGTCAGGCATTACCTGCTGGAAAATATGCGTTTTTCACAATCAAACATGGCGAAGACTGGACTTTGATTTTTAATAAAGTTTGGAAAACATGGGGTGCTTACGACTATGAAAAAAAGAACAAAGACCAAGACGCGTTGCAGGTAACCGTTAAGCAAGAAGCTCCATTGGCTCCGTCTCAGAAACTGTTGTACAATATAGAACAAGACGGAAAAGTAACACTAATCTGGGGATCAGAACAGGTTTCGTTCAATGTTCAGTAAAGAACATTTCTCTTAATAAGATTTTACGAAAAAATAAATAATCCAATATAGTTGATGCTGTCAATCATATTGGATTATTTTGCTTTTACAATTTACATTTTAAGTATGTATATATTATATGGTATCAAGAACTGCAATACCGTAAAAAAAGCAGTCGACTGGCTCAATAGCCACAAGGTGGAATTTACGTTCCATGACTATAAAAAAGAAGGAATATCCAAAACTCAATTGTCCTCGTGGACGAAGCAAGTCGATTGGGAAAGTCTTGTCAACAAAAAGGGAACAACTTGGCGTGCGCTCCCGGATGAAGAAAAAGCTAAGGTGAAAAATGCTACTTCGGCAATAGCCTTGATGCAGGAAAAAACAAGCGTCATCAAGCGTCCCTTGATTGAAAAAGACGGTAAGATAATAACATTGGGATTTGATGAAACAGAATTTGAAAAAGCTTATAGTTAACTTCCCAAACCCGCAATCAGATTGATTGTGACTGCAATAATAACGGCGTTGAAGATAAAAGAAAAGAGGCTGTGCCACAAGGCAATATGCCTCATTTTTTTTGTAGTAATACTGACGTCCGAAACCTGAAACGTCATACCCAATACAAAAGAAAAATACGCAAAATCCATAAAGTCCGGCATGTAAGTGTCTCCTGCGGGAAAAGAAAGTCCGCTACCTTTTTCGTGGTTGGAATCTCCGTAGTAGAGATGCGCGTACCTCACCGTGTATATCGTATGTAGCAAAAACCACGCGATGGAAATACCTAACATTGCCGAGCCAATATGTAAAAGTTTTTTCTGTGGATTGTCATTTTTGGAAGCCAATATCAGCACGATTGCCAATATGCTTCCCAATATGGACAACAGCATCAGAAAAAATATAACGGGGCGACTGCTGTCTTCTTTTTGGGCTTCTAGTTGCAGATGCCTAATGGGAGTTTTGTAAAAACTAATCCAATAAAATCCAAGCAAAGTCAACCCAAATGCGCTGTACCCAAACAAATATCGGATTAAGGCTTCCGGTACAATAGGTTGGAGCAAAAGCACTGCTGCAATCCCCGCCAAAATGGAAAAAGTTATTTTGGAAAAAGTATGGATTCCGTTCAGCCAAAAACTGGTTTTCTTGTGTGGCATATATAAAACTACAATAGTTTGTTCAATTCAGACTTGAAAGAAATGATATTAGTTTAAATGTTTTCGATAAAATAAGCGGTGTTGACAATACGCCATTCTTGATTTTTGTCAAATGATTTTCGTTTCGATTGGTCTATCAAAACCTTATTGGTCAATACTTTGGCGTCTATCAATTTTTTAACGGCGTTTTCTACTGACGATGCTGGGACTTCAAAAAGAAAAGGTTTGCCGTCCAAAATATTTTTTTGCCAAGCGAGTGATCTGGGTAAAATATTTTCAATGGATTTTCTCAAAATCCATTTGTTGAAACCGTCCCTAAATTTAAAGTTACTTGGCAAGGAAAAAAGGAACTCAATAAGACGGTATTGCAAAAATGGGTAGCGCATGACTTGCCCGAAATGTGTCGCTATTTTGTTTTTCCATTTTAATTGATTTTCAATTCCCGTCGTGAAGATATCAAAGAACATAAGGTCTTCCGGTTGGTGTATTTCGGGTTGTCGCAATATGTCTGGATTCTGATAATGCAAAAGAAAGTCTTCATTAAGAAATGGAAATTGTTTTTGTTTTTTCTCTAAACTTTTTTGTTCTGAGGATGATTCTTTTTCACTTGTGAATGCGTTGATATAGTTTTTGAACTTCCAATTTACCAGAAAATCATTTTCCTGAAACATCCGTTTTTCGTTCTTAAAAAGACTATAGTTTTCGCGTAAAAGATATTGAAGGTAATAGGCTACATATACATTTTTACCTCCTAATATTTCGTCTGCACCTAATGTGTCCAATAGTTTTGTGCATTGATGCCTATTGGCAATATGGTTGGCTTTGTATTGGACAAATGGATTTGTTTCGGATATTGGTTCTTCTAAAAGCTCAAAAAACGAATACATTTCTTTTTCCGATTTTTCCATATCGGGTTGAGCATAAATAAAAGTCAGTTGTAATTCGTCAACAATCTGTTGGTCTAAATTATCATCCTTTGTTGAAAATATTTTCGATAAGATATTTTGTTTGGTTATGTCTTTGGTTAAGGCTGCGATAGCTGAACTGTTCAGTTCGTTATCCCAGATTAGTCCGATAGAATCCTTATCTGATATACGATTGCTGATAGCGTCACGCAATATCGATTGAAATTGTTCTATTGCGTTGTTGTCTGAGATGTTGTCGTTGCGTTGCCAAGTCGGGCGATACCTACAACGCATCTGCGTGCGCCCTTCTTTGGGAAATATTTTCAGAAAATGTCCGGCAGGAAGCTACAATATATCTGAATAGAAAGTCGCCATTTTTTTATTCGGATTGCTTGTATAGCCCAATGTCAGATAGTTCAACATCATTGTTCCGTCCAGGTTTTTTGGAGCACCAGCATGCCATAGAACTTTCATTTCTGATGCAAACAATAATTGAACAAAACGTCCTCGCTCTTGGAAATGTGCGTAATAATAAAGTTGTTTTTCGCCTAGTCTATCCCGAACTAGATAAATGCTTTCTTCCAAACTATCATAAATGGAAAATACAAATGCTCCATCTAGATGCTCCATACATTTCTCTTTCCATCTGTCAAATGCCGCAATAACAATGATTTCATCGTTTTGTATTGGGAATGTATAGCCGAGTGTTTCTAGCTCTGTTTGTAGTTTTTTATAGTTGTATATTTCTCCGTCGAGCGATATTGTATAATGTAAATACTGATTATTTGCAATGTTTGTATTGGGAAAAACCAGGCCTGCATTGAGTTCGATATTTATCCAAATGCTTGTATTGTCTGCGTTTGGAAGCATATCGTGCATTGCTTGTAGCCGTTCCTTCGTTACGAAAGAAGTATGAGGAGAGATGATGCCAGCGATGCCATACATGGTCTTGTTTTACTGCAAAGAAATATGATTTTTCTGAATCCAGTTTGTCACAAACTTTTCAAGTTCGGGGAAAAATTCTTCAAATGTTTTTTCCATATAAGCAAAATTTTTCTCGAAATCACTAAATGGATTGGCTGCCTTGTCGATATATTGAGCTCGTTGCAGAAGTCCGTTGAAACTGCGCTGTATCTGCCATGCAAAACGATAGTTGTAAAGCCAGTCCCCGTTTTCCATATAGGAAAACATCTTTTGAAATGATGGTGGTAGTTGCCCAATATGCATCTCAATCGTTGCGTAAATATTGGAAACCAACCTACGCCAATCGGGTTCGGAAAAAATAGCTGGATCGTTTGCCAAGAAATAATCATAGGAAACATCCAAAAATGCACCTTCATATCTGCCAACACTATTTCTGAACACTTTTTTCGTTTCCAATACGATAGGATGTGCGTCGGTAAAAGTGTCAATCTGGCGATGCAGAAGAATGCCTTGCTGAATGGACTCGGGATATTGGAGGTATTGTTTTCCTTTTACAAAATCTCCAATCATATTGCCAATCAACAACCCTGGATTTTTGAAAGATAGATAGGCGTGCGCCAAATAGTTCATAGTGTTGCTATTATAGTCATAACCGACCCCTTTTTTCATTTAACGAAAGGACACTTGCTTTTATTTTGAGGAAAATTTCTTTTTCGGAATAAAAATCAATGTTCTGTTTTTACAACTTTTACTGTGACTAACAACTGTCCAATATGGCGCATGGTATGCTCGGCCGCATGGAAAAGCAAACCAATAGTTGTTGTAGGGATTTTAGCGCGTCCAACATAGCGCGTTTCCGTGAGTGCAGAGTCGGTGTAGGTTTTAAGCTTTTCAATGGTTTGATGGATGGCAGTTATAGTTTTCTCTTGCAAAACTGGTAAAGTTTCTATTTGGATATTATTTTCGGATTGTAAATATTCTAATTGTTTTTCTGATAGAGATTTGCCATCCGCATAGGTCAATAACCTATCCAAAAATCCTACAATATGCAATAGGTGAAAACCAACAGACGCACAACTGGCAGGTCTTTTCCACAACCTGGATGCGGGAAAATCTTCCAGAAAAATATCAATTTCCTCTGCAGCTTCCAATAACGCATTTGCCGCTGGTTGTAAGATAGGAGAGATGTTCGGAATCGTTTCTCCTCTTAGCCAAACTTCTTTTCTTGTAGCCATTATTTCAGTAGTTGGTCGATTTTCTCGTTAAATTCCTTGACAAATTTTGTATAGTATTCACCCGTTCCAGGTCCTTGGAACCCCGTATCAATAAAGGAAACCTTACCCGTTTTGTCCAATATGATTGTACTAGGGAACATCTTAATCGGAGTCAGTTGTGGCAATGTTTTTTCCGTACGTTGCGTGTCCATGACGGTTACGCCTGTAATCAACATCGGATAAGTAACATCAAATTTTTTCCGGAACTTATCCAAACTTTTTTGCGAACGTGCAAAGTCATCCGAATACTCGTAAGCCAGTCCGATGACTTCTATACCACGACTTTTGTTTTTCTTGTAGAAGTCACTGAGGAAGGCCGTTTCATCCATACAATTGGGGCACCAACTTCCCATTAAGTCGATAATCACAACTTTGTTTTTGAATCGTTCGTCATTTATGGAAACCGTTTTGTCGTCCAAGTCTTTGAACTGGAAATCAAGGTGTCCCGATTCGCCATCTTTGACATACATCGCGGACGTATTGGGTAAGCTGGGATTGGCTTCTTTTTTTCCGGAATAGGATTCGTAAGATTTTGCTCCACTCCAGAAATCTCCGGAAATGGTTGCATCTTTCTTGTCTATTTTACCAGCGATTACCAACGCATGTACGCCGTCAAACGTTGACAGCCAAAGGGAATCGCCACTCACGGCACCTTCCAGATAGCGGTAATCGCCCGACGGTGTCAATATGGAACCGGTTATATTGGAACCTGTTTGTTTAAATTCGGCAATTGCTGGGTCTTGTTTGCCGTCTTTTTTGTCAAAATGGATAGCGTATTTTCCCGTTGCATTTATAGTCGCGGTATTTTTAGAAGAAAATCTTTTGTTAGAAAAAACAGCCGTAACAGGAAGACGCATTTCTGATGCGGGCAATCTTCTGACCCAATAACCACTCAAGCTGTCATCGTCTATTGCCTTGAAACGAAAGGAGGATTCAAATACAGGCATATTGACGGTAATTGTGTCGCCGTCATATTGGATATCTGTTGTAGTAAGTGCCTCCTTTCCATTCAGGAATGCGACGGTTGTTTTGCCGTTTCCTTTTTCCCATCTTAGATTGAAGACAATCTGTCTGCCATCTTCGCGATGGATTGCGACTTTCCATTTCCCGTTTTTAGGTGCAGCTTTTGCAACGATAAAGGTCGAAAAAGATAAGAATACAAATAATACGTATTTAAGTATATTTACCATGACATAGAAGTGGTTTGTAATTAGTCCACAAAAATACTAGATGAATGCAATATCTAAAAGCTAAATTTATAATAACCTTATTGGGAGTCGTTACGTTGCTGCAATCCAATATGCTCAGGGCGCAACATCAGGTAAAGGAAATTGCTTTCCATCTTTATACGGACAGTTTGAAAAAAGGAACATACAATTATATCAATGTCGATGCGCTTCTGGACAATGAGCAGTGGCGTCCGATGGATACTTCGCGTATTTCATTTGCTTCGTCATCTGGACAATGGTCGGGCAATAATCTTATCGTGGACAAAAATATTGCGCAGGATTCCATCATAGTAAAAGCTTTTTTGAAAAGTAGTCCGATAATGGTAATTGAAAAAACAATCTACATCAAAAAGAACAAAGACCCGGAAGTGCTGCCTTCTCTGCAGGATGTATTGAACAGTGACAATAGCCGTTCTAAAAAAAGAAGAAGTTAAAACGATTGTCGATTTTGGATTTTGTTTGGCTGTTTACAGCATTTTTTGTGGCGATGTATTTAACCAAGTTTTCACGTATCGAAGTATTGGAAGTCATGGGGAATGGCGGATATTTGTAGAAGTAATTTAGGTTTTCCAACATTAAATCTTTTGCCATGTCAGTACAATCTTTCCTCAAGAAAAAAATCTCCTCGCTCCACGTTGATTTGGCATTTTTTGAAGACATCCTAGAGATTCCGAAAGGAATGCTCTTGAAGGACAAATGGGACAGCGAAACGCTCAAGCGTGTCTATGAAATGCTCCACAATGTTTTCGATATGAAACTTCCCAACTGGCAAGATATGGCGATGGAGTAGGGCATCAAGATTTTGTTACCATTTTTCGTTACCAATAGAAGTATAGTCGGTAGCAGGTGGAAACCTTTGGATAGTATATAAATAAAAAAACAATACATAATGTATTGTAATTAAATTATTTAAAGTCGTCTCGCCAAGAATCGAACTTGGATCTAAAGTTTAGGAAACTTCTATTCTATCCGTTGAACTACGAGACGTAAGGGTGCAAAAGTAAGGGTAATTGTGAAAAATGCGCCAAGATGCCCTGAAAAAATCACTCAAAATCCTGCTTTTGCCCTTGATGTTTTTCAATACCGCATAATATCTCCTATATTTGCGCCCTATTTCCACTATATGAAAGTCTACAATTTTATCATAAAGTACCGTTTCTGGTTGAGCATATTGGCAATTGTATTGGCGGTCGTCGTCAATATAACTTCAGGGTTTTGGCCATCGTTTTTGCTGTATTTCGTTGGTGTCATTGGATTGGCTTCCCATTTCTTTATAGGGCCGATGCGTATGATACAGGAACCAATGGAAAAAGGCGATATCGATGGTGTCAAAAAGATATTGGACAGTATCTGGTTTCCCAATCTACTATACAAACCTATCCGTTCAACCTACTACACCTTGAAGGGAAATCTCGCCATGGCAGACCAGGATTTTGAAACAGCGGAAAAGCACTTGAAAAAAAGTTCACAGATAGGTGCTGCGATGCCGGAGGCGGAAGGTGCGAATAAATTGCAGTTGGCAATGATGGCGATGCAAAAAGGTGACTTGAAATCAGCGGAAGGCAATCTGAGAGCCGCTATCCGTGCAGGCATTCCTGACAAGGAAAGTGAAGCCGTTGCGTACTTGGGTATGTGCCAGATATTTATGAACAAAAGAGAGTTCCGCGCTGCAAAAGACTTTTTCCGTAAGGCAAAAGCCTGCAAACCAACAACAAAAGAAGTCCTTGACCAAATCAAGGAAATCGAAAAATATATTTCCCGCATGCCGGGATAAAGTAGTTTTTCTCTTTATGAAAAAGGTGGTTTCGGTTAAGAAATCACCTTTTTTGTTATTTTAGCATTCCAAAACATAACCTATGAAAAGAATAATGACCCTAGCTGCGTTGGTGATTTTATACCCGTTTTGTACTTCCGCACAGAAAATATCCAATACGTTGGTTGGTTATTATCGTTCTATAGACAGCGCATCCTTAATATCTGAGGCGACCTTCAGCGGTGACGGCAAGGCGGTATTTTCATTTGACACGGGATATGACTTTGTTCAGTTTGGCGATACGGTCGCTGTGATTCCGGATAAAAGTTATTATAAATTTCTGCTCAGGAATGATACGCTTTTCGGTCAATCCTATTGGGTAAAAGATATTACGTTGGTTCTCCAAAAAGACTCTGTGGTAGAAAATCGGCAGACGGATATTTCGGTTCGTAAAGCTCCGTTGGTGTATCGTTATTATCACTTATTCAAAAGCGGGGATGATTCAAGCGGTATTTCCCTAAATGATTTAACGGCAGATGAGGATGCACATCGATACAAAGCGACTGTATTGGACAGCCTTTGCAACGAGGGTTTTGGACGTGGATGCTTGGACCGTATCGGATATAAAATACTGGAAAATCCAAAGTTAATGGAGGTTGCATATTCCAGCCATCCGGTTAAGTTGGTTCCCGATACTTCGATAATAAACTTGGCTGAAAAAGCTCACAGCTTGGGCGAAGTGGACGCGTATGCCGTATTGGCTGCTTATTACAAAATGATTGGCGAAAACGAATTGGGCAACAAATATCTAAAGACGGCAGCGGACGAGGGTAGCATCAAGGCCTCCATGGCATTGTTTGAAGAGTCTGTAAACCAATCCCTCCCCAAAAAGCAGAAAGCCAAATCGACAAAGCAACAAAAGCGTGTAAAGCGGAAATAAGCATATCGCATTGCGCATTATTTGCGGAAATAGGGCATTTTTAACATTCAATGCGATAGCTTTGCTATCTGTATATATTGTATGAAATCATTTTTTTCCCGCATAAAATCTTGCAGCCTGACTGTAGGGTCTTTGTTTGTTTTTCTTGTGTTGTTGGCTTCATTGGTGCATCTTTCTGGTTGCGCGGTGATGATTCCGCCATCGGGAGGTCCGAAAGATTCCCTGCCACCGGTATTGATTTTGGCTAGTCCGAAGGATTCCATGTTGCATTTTACTGGAAACAAGATTGTGTTGACTTTTGACGAATATGTGCAGTTGGACAACGCTCAGACGAACATGATTGTCTCTCCCAATCCGAAAAAGCAACCGAACGTCACGGCTCAACTCAAAGTCATAACGATAACACTGAAAGACACGCTGAAACCCAATACGACCTATGCCTTGAATTTTGGCAAAAGTATCAAGGACAACAATGAAGGGAATGTGTTCAGGAATTTTACATATGCATTCAGTACCGGTGACCACTTGGACACGGATTCCATAACAGGGAAAGTTATATTGGCCGAGACAGGAACGATTGACACAACGCTTATCGTGTTGCTGCACCGCAATCTCAACGATACGGCTGTGAAAAAAATAGCTCCGGAATACTACACGACATTAGATTCGGGTGGTAATTTTAGTTTACGTTTTTTACCGGCTGGAGATTATAATATTTTTGTATTGCCCAATGACTATGCAAAACAATATCGTGATAGTACGATGATGTTTGGGTTCTACAACCAAGTCTTGCATGTCACGGATTCCTCTGCACCGAGCCGTTTGGTTTTGTATGCATACCAACAAGCCAAAGAGGAAAAAAAGAAAGATGGCAATTCGAACGACAGTGACGAATCTGACAATAAAAAGAAGAAAAAGAAGCAGGAAAAAATTCCCAAACTGAAAATGAATACCAATCTGGATAATGCTCAGCAGGATTTGTTGGGGAAATTCAATTTCAGTTTTGACCGTCCTTTAGCCAAGTTTGACAGTTCCAAAATCGTATTGGTCGATACACTATACAAAAAGATTGAGGGATATAAAATAGTGCATGACAGTACCGATACGACCAACAGTAAGTTTGTATTGGAATATCCGTGGAAAGAAGAGCAGTATTTCAAGTTGATAGTTGATACGCTGTCGGCGATAGACTCAGCCAATATAGGTTTGGCGAAGATAGATACCGTTGCATTCAAAACGAAAGAGGAAGCTGCTTATGCGGGCATACGTATTCGTATTCCGGACGTGGATATGAGTAAAAGCCCTGTTTTACTGTTTTTAAAAAACAATACAAAAGTGGATTCCATTGCACTCAACAGCAATAAGGAAGTAATACGCAAACTGTTTCCGCCCGGGGAATATGAATTAAAAATTCTGTACGATACCAATAAAAACATGCGTTGGGATCCGGGAGACTATGATAAGAAACTGCAACCGGAAATAGTTGAGCGTATAAAACAGAAGTTCAATTTCAAAGCAAATTGGGACAACGAACCTGAAATATTTCTTCACGGTCAACCCAAATAGAAAGATAATTTGAAGATTCGATGATTTGAGAATTTGACCATGAATGCTCTCATAATTGACTTTTGTTTAGTACTTGTGTTTTTGATTTTTTACTTTTGATTTTTCTCTTTTATGATGCAGTTACCTTCCACATTATTGGAAAACGCAGTAGCGGAATTTGCCAAACTTCCAGGTATTGGTAAGAAAACGGCATTGCGGCTGGTTTTGCATCTTTTGAAAGAAGAAGAGGAGGATGTAAAAAAATTTAGCCACGCCATCGAGCGCATGCGTACGGAAACACATTTCTGCAAAAAATGTTTCAATGTAAGCGACGGCGATATTTGTGGAATCTGTGCCAATAGTGCGCGCAACCACCGTCTGGTTTGTGTTGTGGAAAATATCCGTGATGTCATTGCCGTGGAAAACACGCAACAATTCAATGGTGTTTACCATGTATTGGGTGGAGTGATTTCTCCATTGGACGGTATCGGCCCCGACCAATTACATATTGACGAATTGATTGCACGGGTAAAAACAGACGGTATAGAAGAAATGGTTTTTGCCCTCAATCCCAATATACAAGGCGATACGACTATATTTTACATACAACGAAAACTAAAAGACATTTCCTGCAAAATCACAACCATCTCTCGTGGCATCGCTTTTGGCGGTGAATTGGAATATGCAGACGAAATGACGTTAGGACGTAGCCTTGCCAACCGTTTGCCGGTTGAGAACTATGTGAAATAGAAAATGGGATTAGATAATATAAGAGTCTAGATGTATTCGCGTTAGGAATTTATTGGAAAAAATATCGCTCATCTGTTTTGTCAATAAACGACTTCTCTGTTGCATCCATTTGTCATCCTCGTCTCCGTACATGTAATTAATAAGGTTTGGAATGTCCCAAGCTGCATTTTTCCCCCAATGAAGTGCAAATGGAATATTGTTGTTGATGAGTGTTTTGTATAGTGAGGATTCAAAGTCGTATAGACTTATAGTCTTTCCATTCGCATCCCATTGCAATCCGTCCATTTCCAAAACACAATTTATCGGAAAGCGGGTAAATCCGAGAGTGGCATCTGATTTTTTTACAAACCGAATACCAATAGCACCTGGTACCGGACCCTTGTTATTGCATATATCGATAAATATGTCCAATGCTTTTTTCAAATAATCAGGTGGCACTGCAAAGGATATGGCAAATGCTTTTTCAAACTGATAAGTATCATGGAAAATCTCGTCGTGCCGACCAATCACATCGTTATTTTCTTTTGGAAAAACACTTCCCTCCATCGCTTTTAAAATCAAGGGTATCAATTTATTGTATTGAGAGGAAAGCCTTGCAAAAAACTCTGGCAGCGATTTATAAATAGATGTTTGTATGGTTGGGATAGGGTCTGGGTAGTTGCTAGTATAAGCGTATTTGTAGAGCACCGCTACCATGTACTCGTTTTTCTTGTCATACGGATTGACATATAATTGTACATGGTGCGGGCGTCTTCCTTTTTCAATGATGTCTATATTGGTGCCGGTCAGATAATCAGAGGCGCTACCATTGGTAATTTTGTCTGCTAGCTCCAATGCACTGGCTTTCGGCATCTTCCGGGCATATTTTTTTATCAGAAAAAGGTTTTCGGCTTCTAGTACTACACCATGTATGAATCCGAACGAACCTAGACCTACGAGTGCTGCTTTGAACAAAGTCTCATCGCGTATAACCCGGACATTCAGTGTTTTTAGGTAAAGGTCATTTAACGCAGGTTTCTTACTGTTTTCCAGATAAATGACATCATCATCATTAGGTCCTATGATTAATTGTAAACCGACAATAAAATCCTGCATTGCGCCAATATCTATTGCAGAACCATGTACTCCGGTAGAGATACAGCCTGCAATTGTCTGACCGTTGCTAGCCCCACTGGTTTTTAAAGATTTACCATTCTGGAAAAGAAATTTGGATATTTCTTTTACGGTATTGCCACATTGAAAAAAGAAAAGGTTTTCCGCCTTGTAACTAGACTTTGCATGTAAATCTGTCGGATTTATTGTCCATTTTAGATTCATCTTACTGTTAAAATGCATTTGGTCGCCACAATATGCAATGTCACAGAGTGACCAACCGGAACCGAATGCGCGGAATCGTTCGTATTGAGTTACCGCATTCTGCAATAGCTTTCGTATCTCAGTGCTGGCCGAAATGTATTTATCCGTTATAGAGATTCCTGTTGCGAGAGTTGTAGTAAGTAGTTTTTTGACAGGAGGATAAGGTCCGTTTAGGTGAATGGTATTCCATGGGACGTTATTAAGAATGTCAGTTTTTGTTTTGGCTCCCATATTGATTTTTTTAATAGGTGAAAAATTGGGTTATTCTTCTTTGGCGCAGACGTATTTGACCCTTACTCTTCTATGCTTTCCGAATGTTAGGCCATTTATGAGGATGTCGCCAAATGTTACCCGGTATTCCAATGCGTAAAGACTGTTGGATGAGCAGCTTTTGGCTAGATATTGTCCCATATCGTCTGCGAGTCCCAATTTGATAGTCGTGTCAATAACAAAAAATTGCTTTCCGGCATAGAATCCGCCACTTCTGTCTGTAGTATAAGCGGGCTCCGGTACGCCATCTCTGACCACAATGCGAACAGAATAACAGGATGCAAAGAAGAGGGGTAGAAAACATCCCAATCGAAGTAAAGGCGATTTAAGCAGTCTCATATGGGGTTATTTTATGGTTAGTATTCTTGGTAGTACGCTCGTTATAAAGATAGCATTTTTTGTGAAGCCAAAGAAATTGGTCTTTTTAAGACGCAAATATTTCTCTATACTGCTCGAGTCTTTTTTCTTTTCCGTTCTTACCCAAACCTTTCAACGCCTGCGGCGATGGTGAATAGAGCGTAAAATCATTCAATACCAACCCATTTGGAAAATACAGTTGATGATGACGTATGTCGTCATTTACTACTTCTTTCTTCCAGTTTTTACCAAATATTTTCGTGAAATATTGATAAACTTTTGTTTGGGCAAAATGGCTCGTGTAGATGAAAGTGTTTATAGTCGGATGTTCTTGTTGGTATTGGAGTATAGGTTGGAATACGATGTCTTTTAGATTGGAGTCGGATGCATTATTTTCCATCCTTACACAACTGGCAATGATGTCCGTAATGCCACAACTCAATGTTATCAATAGATTCATCCTTTGCGCTATCGCTATTTCCGAATTTTCATAGTTGAGCTTGGTCTGCGAAATATCTTCCAAAAGTCGCCAGAAATGGTTGTCTTTGCTTCCGTAAAAGAAATATACGTCTTTGTCCTTGAGCTGTTTTGGCGACAGACAAAAACGTTCCGGTGGTAGCGAACCGATAATTAATCGGGTAGCATCAGGAGGAATAAATGGCGAATATGGATGAAAGGAACGCATAAACGAATCTACACCGTATTTTTGTGGTATTCAAACAGGGAAAATGAAGAATTTTAGGATACTGATTGGCTTACAATTGTTGCTGTCTGTTGTTTCTGGCGTGTTGATTTCGAAAATGTCATTTCTTGGAAGATTGGGAATCAATATCGCTTACAAGCAATATTCCTTTTTTAAATCTTGGTGGAAAACGGCGATAGTGCTAGCGATTATACAAGTTGTGTTAACTCTGTTGCAACGCTACATGGCAACCAAACAGCCTGTCAATAAAGCCAAAATGTTCAGTGCCGTTTTGCTGATTGTCGCTCTTGCTGGATTGTACGTAACTTTCCACGATTTCACAACGACATTCACACACAAACTATTAAAGGAAAAATTCCATTTGGGATTTTATCTGTTCTGGCTGACTTGGATATTGGGAAACGTCTATTTTTTGTTTACCAAACCAGAAACTCCCGAAGCAACCTTAGTGAAAAACTAGGAAATCTTACTCCAAGCGGTTTTGCCTTTTTGGGATTGTAAGTATTGTTTCAACGTACCATGTCGTTGCTCCGTAAGGGTTTCGTCTTCCGATGTTATTTTTTCCGCATAGAATTTTGCAGCTTCCAATATAGGTCTGTCCTCGACGATACTAGCGATTTTGAAATCCAGCGCACCACTTTGTCGCGTACCTTCTATATCGCCAGGACCACGTAGTTCAAGGTCTTTTTCCGCAATTTTGAATCCGTCGTTCGTGGCACACATGATTTTGACACGTTCACGAGCATCATTGCTGAGCTTGCTTCCCGTCAATAAAATACAATAACTTTTCTCACTGCCTCGTCCCACGCGACCACGCAACTGGTGCAATTGCGACAGCCCAAATTTTTCCGAACTTTCAATAGCCATCACGCTTGCATTTGGTACGTTGACACCGACTTCAATGACCGTTGTGCTGACCATGATCTGCGTATTGCCTTCTACGAAACGTTGCATATTTACGCTTTTTTCATCAGCAATCTGACGACCATGCACCATGCTGATTAAATATTTAGGTTCAGGAAAATAACTTTTAACTTGTTCGTAGCCTTGCATCAGGTCTTCGTAACTCAGTTTTTCGCTTTCTTCAATCAACGGATAAATCACATAAGCCTGACGACCTAATGCAATTTCTGATTTGATAAAATCCATTACGCTAGCGCGTTGCATCTCGTTACGATGCACAGTCAGTATAGGTTTGCGTCCTGGTGGCAATTCGTCTATCACACTATAATCCAAATCACCATAAGCCGTCATCGCCAAAGTACGAGGAATTGGAGTTCTGTCATGACCAATATGTGAGGAGGAATGGTGCTTTTCTTCCAGAGTTTGGCTCGTTGTGCGACACCAAACTTATGTTGTTCGTCCATAATGGCTAATCCCAGATTCCGAAACTGCACGCGGTCTTCAATGATAGCATGAGTTCCTACCAATAGTTGCACGGTACCTTCATCCAGTTCTTTCAATATTGCGTTGCGTTCTTTGACTTTTGTACTTCCGGTCAATATGCGAATCTCTATGGGCAAATCTTTTATGAGTTCGCTAAGGCCTTGATAGTGTTGGCGTGCCAATATCTCTGTGGGAGCCATGAGACAGCTTTGAAAACCGTTATCAACTGCTAGCAGCATTGCTAGTAATGCAACTATCGTTTTGCCGCTCCCCACATCGCCCTGCAACAAACGGTTCATCTGAAAACCTTTTCCGGTGTCTTGGCGTATTTCTTTCAACACCCGTTTCTGTGCGCCGGTCAATTCAAATGGCAAATATTTTTCGTAAAATGTATTGAAAATCGCCCCTACTTTTTCAAAAACGACGCCTCGACTATTGCGGTGCCGCTGTATGCGAATCAATGCCATTCTGAGTTGTGCCAAAAACAGTTCCTCAAATTTCAACCGTCTGAGTGCCGCCTGATAATCAGCTTCATTTTTGGGAAAATGAATGGCGACAAAAGCCTGAAAACGCGGCATTAATTTGAGTTCGGACAACAAATATTCTGGTAGGTTTTCCGGAATGTCTTTTTCTTTTATCTGCAAAAAAAGAGCTTCCATTATTTTTGAAAGTAGCTTGCTGTTGATACCCCTTGCTTTCAACTTTTCAGTAGAAGGATATATAGGCTCGAGATATGCTTTTGCCTGTGGCTGGCTAATGGTTGTTTCGATTTCAGGATGGGAGATTTGCGGTTTTCCGTTAAAGAAAGAAACTTTTCCAAATGCAACTACGCGAGCTCCAATACTTATCGATTTCTGAATCCAGTTAATGCCTTGAAACCAAACCAATTCGATTTCACCCGTTCCGTCCGAAAGGTATGCCACCAAACGTTTTCCTCGATTTTCGCCCAATATGTCCGACTGTATTATTTTGCCTGCGACCTGTACGTATTCGCTCTGAAAATTGATATGATTTATCGGGTCGATATGTGTCCGGTCAATATGGCGCAAAGGGAAATAAGTCAATAGGTCTCTAAATGTGAACAACTGAACTTCCTTGCGCAGCATGTCGCCACGCAGCGGTCCAACACCCTTCAGATATTCGATAGGTGTGTCCAATATGCTTTTATATTCGGATGTTGACATGAATCAAGTGCAAAATAAGAAAGGATTTCAGAAATGAAATCCTTTTGTTAAAATGAACTACAGTTCTTTTGCAAATGACATGTTGGGAATGCGATGTTAGCGGTTCGCTGTTTTCTGGGCTACAAATCTTATTACGGAACCTTTTCCATTATGAAAAAGCCCTTCGTTTAATTCAATTTCTTTCTCTTCCAATTCCACAAATCTGTAGTTTGGAAAATCCGCTTTGATTTCGTCTATGGAGAACAAACTCTCTATATTTTTCGGACCTCCAATCTTTTCGTTTGCTGTTACATAGTCAATATGTTTTTTGCTAAACGCTTCAAAAATGATCGTTCCGTTGATCTTTAAATATTTGTCGAGTATCTGGTGATATTGAGATTTGATATTGGCAGGGAAGAGCGCATAAATCAATGCGATTGCGTCAAATTTTTCCGATTCAAAATTTAATGTTTCCAATCCGCCAACTATGTAGTCAATAGTTACTCTATTTTTTTCTGCAAGTCTTAGCGCTTTATTTTTTCCTTCGTGACTTATGTCAAATGCAGAAACTGTCCAACCTGTTTTGGCTGCGTAGACTGCATTTCGTCCCTCGCCTTCTGCTGGAAAAAGTATTGTCCCAGCAGGTAGTTTTGTCAACTGTTCTTTTAGGTAATTATTGGGCTCTTCACCGTAAGCAAACTCATCTTTGCTGTATCTATCGTTCCATCTATCTGTCCAAATATCGTTCATATTTTATGTAGTCTTTTTGTTAGTCAAGATGTTATAAAATCAACGATTGCTTGTGAATGTATTTTTGTTGTATCAAAAACAGGAACTTCAAAATCGTCTTGACTTATTAATAATGGAATTTCTGTACATCCTAGTACAATACATTCAGCACCTTTATTAATCAATTCATTCGCTATCTCCTTATATTTTTCTTTTGTTGCAGGATTTATTAGACCAGTTCCCAATTCTTCCCTCAAAGTAAATTGGATATAATCCCTTGTTTCCTGTAGTTCAGGCGTTAAAACGTCGAGCCCGGCCGATTGAAGTTTATCTCTATAAAAGTCCATTTCCATCGTAAACTTCGTACCTAAAAGTCCAACTCTTTTCAATCCATTTTTTGCAACAGTCTTGGCAGTTTCGGTTACGATATGGATGATGGGCAGATTAATAGCTTCTTTAAGTTGATCAGCGTAAAGATGCGCAGTATTGGCGCACAAGGCAATAGCATCAGCTCCGCTCTTTTTTAAATTGTTACATGCGTTAAATAACAAGTTGAATGAGTTGTCCCAACCTTGCGTATAAATATCTCCAAAGTTTAAAGAATAAATCATGCACTCTGCAAAATTTAATCCGCCCAATTTTTCGTTTACGCCCTCGTTTATGAATTTATAATAGTCCAACGTAGATGTCCAACTGATGCCACCGACCAATCCAATCTTCTTCATTATTTCTTATTTATTCTTTCGGCAAATGAAAACTACTACCACCAAAGGTAAATATCATTATTCGCTCACAATCTTCAAGGCTTGCTTGACTTGTTTGGCTCGGAAGGTTAGCTCAGGATAGTCGTCACTCAATATAGTGACGTGTCCCATTTTCCTGCCGGGTTTTGTTGTTTCTTTTCCGTAGAGATGTACGAAAACGTTGGACATTTTCAATACTTCATCCAATCCTTCATATTTTGCCGTGCCGGAAAAACCTTCTGCACCCAAAAGATTAACAATGGACGATGCTTTGATGGGTTCGGTATTTCCCAATGGCAACTGCAATAAGATGCGCCACAGCATGTCGAACTGGCTGCAATAATTTGCCTCGATAGTGTGATGCCCGCTATTGTGCACGCGAGGAGCAGTTTCGTTTACCCAGACGTTGTTGTTCGTATCCAAAAACATTTCCACTGCGAACAGACCAGGGCTTTTAAATTCCAGCGCAACTTTTCTTGCAATGGCTTCTGCTTTCCATTCTATGTCTTTTACCAATCTGGCAGGACTTATCTGAAAATCCAATAGATTAAACTGCGGGTCGAAAACCATTTCGGCAGGAGGATAGAGTGCGACTTCCTTGCTATCCGATACCGCAACTGTGATAGCGATTTCCTTGGCAATCAGTACTTCTTTTTCCAATACGGAAGGAGCGTCAAATCCTTTTTCCAAATCACTGGCAGAAGCAATAATCTGCACGCCTTTTCCGTCGTAACCACCTTCGCCGATTTTATGGACAGCGGGGAGAAAATCTGTGTGTTTTCTCAAATCCTGCAAATCCTGCGTGACGATATATTGGGGAGATGGGATGGAGTGTTCCTTGTAAAATTCTTTTTGGAGGATTTTGTTCTTGATTGTCCTCAACGCGGACGTGCGTGGATATACGCGAACGCCTTCTTTTTCCAATGCTTCCAGCGCGTCTATATTGACGGACTCAATCTCTATGGTAATGGCATCGAGGTTTTTGCCAAAATTGTACACGGCATCGTAATCACGGATGTCTCCTTTGACAAAATGGGTACAAAGATGTGCGGATGGGCAGTTTTCGTCGTTTTCCAATATGTAAGTTTCCACTACGTAGTTGGCTGCCGCTTGCAAAAGCATTCTGCCCAATTGACCACCGCCTAATATTCCGATTTTTTGCATAAAATAGGTATGAAATGGCTGCGAAGTTAACCGAAAATATGGCGTTTTCTTTCTTAATTATTCGCAAATTTAAAGTGAATGTCCTCGCTCTTTGTGGCTTTTGCGTTATTTTTGATTTTGTCAAATAATGTAGATTAAATGCTGGTTTTGTTTGGCAAAGGTTTTGACTTGAAAATAAAGATATTTCTGATGAAAAGAATTGTGGCGGTTTTAGGGTTATTGGTAGTTTCTAGTTTTGTAGATGCACAGCCTTATGTGGCGATGAACCAGGGTGCAAATCCTCGAATCACAGCCAATATGAAACGTGTGGAAGACCGTGTAAAAAATGAGTTTGCAAAAGAAGGACTTGCTTGGCCTGTAAAGGAAATCTACCTGCGTTCGTTCAAGTACGATGGAAAACTGGAAATATGGGCGCGAAACAACGATACGTTGCCGTTTCAATTATTCAAGTCTTATAAAGTGTGTGCAATGGCCGGCGCGATGGGGCCGAAGCGTATAGAAGGAGACTATCAAGTGCCGGAAGGCTTTTATTTTATATCCGAATTCAATCCGCGTAGCGAATACCATCTTTCCCTGAAACTGAACTATCCGAACGAATCGGACAGGATGTTGAGCGACCAGATTTCTCCGGGAGGTCATATTTACATACATGGAAGTTGCGTAACGGTTGGTTGTATTCCTTTGCGTGACGAACAGATTGAAGAGGTTTTCCTGATTGCCGCCGCCGCTAAATCCAATGGACAGGACTATATCCCGGTACATATTTTTCCTGTGGATTTCAACAACAAAAAAAGTATGACCTATCTGTATAAAACGACCGAACAAGACCCCGTGTTGCAACGGTTTGAGGTTGGATTGAAAGAAGCGTATGATTATTTCAACGAGAAACGCGAACTGCCGCTTATTGGTATCAATGCCAAAGGAGAATACGCATTGTTGAACTAAATCGTACAATACTTAATATAAAGTCGTTTGTTGGGAAAAATCTAGATTGTAATTGCTTAACACAATTGTCAGATAGTGATGCTGAGATAATTTATAATTATTGGTTATCACTAAAAGATTAAATGCGAAAAACAAATGACTATGAAAACATCTATTTTGGTGCTCTTGACTTTTTTAAGTCTAAGTAGCTGTACATTAAGGTCCGACAAGCAAGCTAACGATAATAAAAAAACTGCATCATCACAAGATAAGAAAGCGTATAACGAAGAAAATTCTTGTAGTGCGATGAATGAAGATAGTATTTATTCTTTTCTTAATAATAGAGGGCAATCCGTAATAGAACTGGGTGAATCTCCTTGGGGAATATTTTTTATCGATCGACCTTATGTAATAGACAGTAGTATTTGTGAAAAGATATTGGATGCCAACTGGAGTCAAAAGGATAGTGCGTTGGCCCATGGATTCTATAATTGCTGCAAAAAGTTGGATATACAGGAACAACTTAAATTTCGATGGAAACAAGATAAACTACATAAATACATACTTGTTGCTGACACTAAACATAAAATCAAACCTGATATTGTCTCTCAACTCGCTCTGACAAACGACAAAGAAAAAGATGCTGCGCATTGGATAAAGGAATGGAATAAAAGTAAAGTTGATGACAGGTTGATTAATTATTCCAGTATTCCGGTGTTTTCATCTGACCAAAATTATGTTTTAATTGTTAGGGGACAAGATGTAAGAAGTGAGGGAGGTTGGGATAAAATCTATATTTACAAGAGGACAATACAGGGATGGGTTGTCTATCAACATATCATAATCTCCTCAATTTAAGAATGCTGCTGTCTGGCTAAGTATCCATATCTCTGCCGAGAGGTACGCCTACAACTTTGTCTAATCGTAAATATGCTAAATAGTATAGTTGTAGATTGTCTAACTCGACAACTATAGCGTTGCAAAATATTTTGTTTTAGATATTGCTCATGATGGATGGTCCACCCATCCCGCCACCCATTGGCGGTCCGCCCATAGGTCGTCCACCACCACCCGGAGGCGGTCCCATTGGAGGCCCGTCGTCATTGTTGTTTTTTGAATTGTTGTTGGATTTACTAAAGTTCCTCAGATTATATGTAAATGTTAGCAATACATACCTTGTCAATACATTGCTTTTGACTTGTGTGATAGCATTGTCTGTTCGCGTATTGGTAATGCTTTTGTTTTGATTGAGCAAGTCGTAGACAGACAGTTTTATTTCACCAGCTTTGTTTTTGAAAATCTGTTTTGCAAAACTCGCATTTAACAAAGGAATACTGACATTGTAGCCTGCGGAAAGACCTTTATAGTAAGTATAGTTGAAATTGGATGACGCAATCCATCCACTTGCGGTGTACCAAGTCGCTTCGACAACCATATTTTGAGAGAAGTAGTTGGCATTCTGGTTGGGTTGCAACGTATAACGCGCAATATTGTAGGATGGTTGCGTGGACAGATTGACGTCAAATGTACTCGTGAGATTTGTTGTCCATTTGATTCTTTCTGAAATGGTATGGTTATAGGTGAAATTGCTCGCATCGTTAATCATACTCGCCGTTTTGGAACTCGATGCATCCGTCGAGAAACTCAGATTAGATTTTGGACTATGTATAGGAAATGTATAACTATAGTGACCGTTGATACTATAGTTTCCATTCATGTTGATAGGGATAGTCGACTGTCCTCCATTAGACAAACTTGTAATGGAATTGACGATATTGTTTTGCGTAAATGTCGCAGATAAAAACGCATCCATGAATACGCTTTTTTGTCTGTCAAAGGACGTGTACAGAAAGCGAAATGAGTGCGCAAATGATTGTTTCAAATCTGGATTTCCTGACGTTACGCTTAATGGGTTACTGTTGTCCTGTATCGGCTGTAACTGCGTGATGCTTGGTTGTGTAGTACGTCCCGAATAGTTGAACCTTAAGTTTTGCGTATTGGAAAACTTATAGTTCATATTGGCAGTAGGGTAGAAGTTGGTATAGTTTTGTTTGATGTGTATATTTTGCACATCATTGTTTCCTTCTTGTTTTCCTAGCTGAATGCCGCCACCAATACTAAAATTCAGTTTGTTATAGTTGTAACGATAACTCAATGTTACGCGATTGCTTATGTAGGTATTGTTGTATTCATTGGTCAATAACGAATCAAGATTGCTGTATTGGCTTGTATTATAATTGTAGTTAAACGTATTTCTGTAGGAATTACTCTTCGTATAAGTATTGTTTACATTCAGTTCCAGTTGCTGATGTTCAGCAATTGGTTCAGTATACGAAAGCGTCGTGCTAAAAGACGTACTCTTGGCTTCTGAACTATAAGACTGGTTTGTTGTATCTATACTTTTACTTGTATAGTCGTCAATCAAAGTATAAGAAGTTCCATTGCCTTTTGTTTTATTGCCACTAATGGTTTCGCCGATGGAAATCGTTCTTCCTTGTTTTGCAAATTTATGTTGGAACAAGAAGTCCACGCTACCGTTGTATCCATTGTTTTTGGAATAGATATTGGAATACGTATTGCTGATGGAATCCATACCTTGCCAACCAATCTGTGAATTGCTCAAGGAGTTACTTGTCGTATTTTGAAAACTTATATTGGGTCGTATAGTCAATGCGTTGCTAGAGTCAAAATTGGTTTCGATATTGAAGTTGAAACGCTGGTTCAATATCTTCGAAAATGTATTGGATGAGCTGTTGGCCAATCGTGTGGAATCCTGATTGTACAATTGTTCTGTATTGGTGAGGCTATTGACTTCATTACTTCTTTTATTCAAGAAATAACTACCAGAGACTTGTGTTTTTGTTCCCCAATTGTCTCTGTAGTTCAGACCTCCTGCCCATGTTTTGACCAGGCCGCTACTAGTGCTTGCTCCTTGAGGTCCGTTAGAACCACCACCGCCAGGGCCACCCATTCCTCCTGAACCGCCGGGGCTTCCGCCGCCGGAACTTCCGAAGATATCCTGAAATGTAAACATTTGTTGATTGGTACTATTGGCCTCGCCGATAAGAGAAATCTGTTGGTCATTATTGAATCGATGTGTGGCTGTCCCAAGCGCATATAGTCCACGCGAACCCGCACCAGCAAAGGTTTTACCAAAATATCCAACATTTTTATCTTTCTTGGTAATGATATTGATAGTCTTAACTCGGTTACCATCGTCGAATCCTGTGAAGGCACTCTGGTCACTCAATGCATCGAAAACCTGCACTTTGTCAATGACGTCAGATGGAAGGTTTTGCGTAGCCATTTTAGGGTCGTCTGCGAAGAAACGTTTTCCATTTACGTACACACGTGAGACAGTTTCGCCACTTGACTTGATACCGCCACTTTGGTCTACATCCATTCCGGGAAGTTTTTTCAAAAGGTCTTCCGCAGTGGCATTGGGTTTGAGGTGATATGCATCAGCGTTGAACTCGGTCGTATCACCTTTTATTTTTACGGGAACAACTGATTTTACGACAACGGCTTCCAATTCCTCGGTCGACTGTTGTAAAAAAATATCTGAAACTGTTTTCTTATAGTTGTTGCTGTTAAGCGGAATCGTAATGTCTGTTCTTTTATAACCATTTACCGAAATGGTTAGCAGATAAGTATTGGGAAACGCCAATTGGTTGAAATGAAAATTTCCGTTCGCATCAGTTGTCGTCGTGTCGTATAGTGCGCTGTCCTTGACTTGGAATAAATATAGTTTTACTTGGGGAATGCCGTTTTTTGCGGTCGTGTCCAATATCTTTCCTGCGATGTAACCGGAATCCTGTGCATGGATTGTCCCTTGAAAGGACAGAAATAAAACTGCTATGAAAAATAGACGTGTAAAAATCTTATGCATAATTGAGGGGGATATTCGAGGTGCAATGTTCCCATATCTTTTCTTTGCCGTATAGTATCTATCTTCCAATAGAGGAATCGTGTCGACAAAAGGACAAATCGTTGTTTTGTGAAATAATTTCTTTCATGAGTGCTATTTGGTTTATATTGGTAGTCTATGCAAATATTGATTTGGTCGAAAAAAAACGTAAAGCAAAGAAGCTCTCTATTATTTTTGTACAAAAGCATATTGGATGATTTATGAATCGACTGAAAAACAACTATAGGGAATATATACTGGTTTTTATTGGCTGGGTTTTACTTGGTCTTATCATACTGCTGTTTGGTCGTGAGATGTCGGAAGGTCTGAGTGTCTGGAGTTTTGTTAAGCTGTATTGTACTTACTTCTTTTTGTTTCTGTTGATATTGTATCTCAACAGTATGGTATTGTTGCCTAGACTATATTATGCCAATAAGAAAACCATCTATTTTTCTGTCTTGGTTATATTGGCGATTTCCGTCGTGTTTTATTTCAAGCCTTTTGACAATTTGTCCAGGGAAGTAAGACACAAGGCGCGTCCATATTGGGAAAATAAATTCATGCGTGACATCAAGGAAGGCAACCGTTTTCATGATTCGGTAATGGAACAGTTAAAGATGCAACCTCCGGGAGCGAATGGCAGAGACATGAATCGTATGCCCGGCGTCGTTCCTCCGCCCATGATGCGGCGTATGGACGGTCAGCATCCTGATTTTGTGAGCTTGTTGGTGTTTTTGTTTTTGATAGGAAGCAGCTTTGCTATAGAATCTAACAAACGTCTGACAAAATCGGAACAGGAACGTTTGCGCGTTGCAGCCCAAAAGACAAAAGCCGAATTGGCATTTCTGAAAGCACAAGTCAATCCACATTTTTTGTTCAACACGTTGAACAATATTTATTCCATGTCATTGGTACAGAAAGAGGAAACGCCCGATGCGATTATGCGCTTGTCCAATATCATGCGTTATGTGACGGAGACTTCGGATGTGGAGTTTATCGACCTGGAAGATGAATTGCGTTTTGTTACGGACTATATATATCTGAATGAACTGAAAGCAGGAAGCAAGCTGGAATTGGCTTACACGGTTTCTGGCAATCCAAAAGGAAAACAAATTGCCCCACTTTTGCTAATCAGTTTTATTGAAAATGCCTTTAAATACGGTGTGAGTAAACGGGAATCTTCACCCATATTGGTACAAATATCGGTGGATGAAAATCTGCTTGAAATGATTGTTTCCAACAGGATATTTTTGTCTAAGGACAAGATGACGGAGAATACGGGAATCGGTATTGAAAACACTAAAAAACGCTTGGAAACGTTGTATCCTGGACGGTATAAAATGTCAATCGAAGATACTGAAGAAATGTTTACTGTACATTTAAATGTTCCTTTACTAATAAATGAACCTTATGAAGATTAGATGCATAGCTATTGACGACGAACCGTGGGCTTTGGCCCTTATTGAAAAATATGCCAAACAGTTGCCCCAACTGGAATTGGTGGCAACGTTTGAGGACGCTATTGCAGGAAGTGAATTCTTACGCAAATATCCTGTTGACCTTTTGTTCTTGGATATTAACATGCCAGATATGAATGGATTGACTCTTGCCAATTCGTTAACTATCAAACCTTTTATAGTGTTCACGACCGCGTATAAGAAGTTTGCGTATGAAGGGTTTGAATTGGAAGCTATTGACTATCTGCTGAAACCGTTTGAACTGGAACGTTTTCAAAAAGCTGTAGATAAAGTTGAAAAAGCGATGCAGGCACAGCAGCTTTCCAAGAAAAGTAGCGACGCTTCCATATTTGTATGGAGCGAACATCAACAGGTAAAAGTCGTGCTTTCGGATATAAAATTTATCGAGTCCAAAAAAGACTACACTTGTTTTCATCTATATGACAAGCCCAAACTATTGACGTTACTCCCCTTGAAAAAAACAGAGGAACTTCTTCCGCCTAACGATTTTGTCCGTGTTCACCGTAGTTATATCATACCTGTAAAAGAAATCAAAAAAATCGCTTCCCGAAAAGTTGTATTGTTGTCCGGAGAAGAATTGCCCATCGGTCGTTTGTATGCAGACAATGTAGAAGCATTGTTGAAATAGTAATCGTATTTGATGATTGATAGTTTTTATTCCAATAGTCAATAATATATTGGACAATAATTTCATGCCCCTATCTATTAAGGAGCTATCTTCCTATTTTTGCCACATTATATGCCGAAAATAGATAACGATATTGATTACGTTGTGGAGCATATAATGGGGAGTATACGTTCGTTATTGAGTTGTGTGATAAGTTCAACCTTTTTGGAATAGGAAACTGGTATGAAAATGACGTAACTCTTAAGTATAAATGTTAGGTTGAAGAGTCACAGTCATTGCCCGTTAAAATGATTATCACTATGAGCAAAAAGATTTTCAAATATTTGCCTATTGGACCATTGGAGGAAAAGTGGGGTCTTTATGTAACGACGGTTGGCTGCTCTTTGGTTAAGCCATTTGAATGTTATCCTCAAGGTAAACATCCTCAGAGTCACGAGTTGACGTGGAATAGGGGGAGGACTTTGAAGGATTATTACTTGGTTTTTATTTCCAAAGGAAAAGGTGTCTTCTCATCGGCTAAGACGAAACCTATGACTGTAGAGGCTGGGACGTGTTTCTTCCTTTATCCAGAAGTGTGGCATCGCTATAAGCCGGAAGTGGAGTTTGGTTGGGAAGAATATTGGATAGGGTTTCATGGCAGCTATGCTGACCATCTCATATCGCAAAATTTCCACAACCCAGAGTTTCCTTTTGTCAAC
>JAATFC010000036.1 GCA_015655435.1 Chitinophagales bacterium
CAGCATTTTGAGATTTGGAAAACGTGAATACGTCATTAGGACTCTTATAATCTTCCGACTTTTGATAGTTGCATACACGGATCAGCGCTTTTCGGTTTTTGAGAGGTGAACTTTGCACCAAGCCATGAATTTCTCATGGAACGAGATTGGGAAAAATCTAATTTCCCCATCTTTTTAGGATTATACTTTCGTTAAATATACGGTTGTATCCTAAAGACCCGTTATTCTCCGTAATTTTAGAAAACCATATTTTATGTATTGGAAAAAATTTAACGGAGAGCAGATACAGTTGCCGATAAAGGATGCTGTAGAAGTAGCCTTGAAAACCGAGCGGCAGCAAGGACACAAACTCAAAGTCTGCATCGGCACCGACAGTCAGGTCAAGGGAAGCGTTACGGAATTTGCAACGGTGATTGTTTTCCTACGCGAGCACAACGGTGGATTTATGTACATCCATTCCGAAAAATCATTACGGAAATTCCATGTCAAGGAGAGAATGCTGGCCGAGGTAGGTATGAGCATCGACGTGGCTTATGCATTGTGTGACCTGTTTATCCAATATGCGGTGGAGATGGAAGTGCACGTAGACATCAATACCAATCCCCAGTTCAAAAGCAACAGCGCGCTGAAAGATGCCATGAGCTATATATTGGGAATGGGATTTGCATTCAAGGCGAAGCCGGACGCTTTCGCTAGTAGTAGCTGTGCGGATAAGATGGTCAATTGAGTTATAATATAAGTAGTAGGTAATAAGCAATAAGATATTTCCTAGTACTTAAAACTTACGACTTACAACTAGCTTAAATAGATATCCAACAATCCTTCCGGAAGCTGTACGTAGACTGCTTTCTTATTGTGGTCAATACGATCAATGATTTCCTCATGTAGAGGAACTAGGACTTCTTTCTCACTAACAGTCAGCTTTACCAATATCTGACCAGGCTGCTCGATGATTTCTTCTATTTCTGACAAAGCCTTTTTGTTGTCGTATAAGGTATAGCCAATGAGGCTTATCGGAGCATCTTTCCCCACTATTTTGTCAAAATCTTCCTTTTTTAGCCAGATGTTGTTACGGATGAGGCGATGAGCAGCCTCCTTGCTTTTCAGACCTTCCAGATGCACTATTGTTTCCTCGTTGTTACGCGCCGTGGACGATTCGATAAACCATGGAATACGGCTGTTTTTCGTTTCCTCAATGAACAGTGCTTTTATCCCTTTCAGGCTGGTCTTTTTCCCCAAACCGTGCACGATGAGGATGCTGCCGTTGATGCCATGCGTCGTTGCGACTTTCCCTATTTGAATGAAATCCATAAATTATTGAGTAAAAAAAGTAAAAATCAGTAACCGTGTCATTCAAAAAAAAGCCCCGCGACACAAGTGTGCGTGGGGCTCAATTTTTTTCGCAATTCGGTTTAAGCTTCAGGAGCAGTTTCTGTTGTCTCTGCTGCAGGTGCTTCGTTTTCTGGTTGAGTTTCAACTGCTACTACTGGTGCAGCGGTTTCAACTTTTCTAACCGGGCCACCCTTGCGGATAGCTCTTTGCTTAGCCTTGTGTTCTTCGTTACGTTTGGTAACATTAGCTTCGTGACTTTCGAACCATTGCTGGAACTTGGTCATAGCAGCCACCTCATCAAACAAACCTAATTTCACGCCGCGCAACAAATGCTTAAGGTAAAGAACTCCCTTGAAAGATAAAATTCTACGAACTGTATCTGTAGGTTGAGCTCCCTTGTGCAACCATTCCAGGGATTTTTGACGATCCAGTTGGATTGTTGCAGGTACTGTTAACGGGTTGTAAGTTCCCAATTTCTGGATGAACTTACCATCTCTTGGCGCACGAGCATCCGCTACTACGATGAAGTAGAATGGACGTTTCTTGCTACC
Organism: Chitinophagales bacterium; assembly: GCA_015655435.1. GTDB lineage: Bacteria > Bacteroidota > Bacteroidia > Chitinophagales > Chitinophagaceae > Rhizosphaericola. The sequence goes on from JAATFC010000036.1 coordinate 1,884, forward strand.
ATGTCTTTGAAGTCTGATCTTGACTGCCATCTTAAATAGAAATTTAAAGGCGTTAAAAAATAAAGGTTACAAAAATATTTACGGGGCAAATTTAGTCTACCGAGAGTTAAATGCCAAATTTCTTCGAATCCGAATAAGAATTATTATGATTTCTTTAATCCAATATACGATTCATGTGCATGCTGTTGCTGCCTTTTATCAGGATTTCGGTATTCTGGAAATCCTGTTCCTTAAACCACGCTTGTGCTTCGTCCGAATTTTGAAAAAATACAAAAGGAGATACGTCGATATGTCCAAAATCTCCACCGACCAATACAACCTTGTCCCAATTGTACTGCTTGATGAGGTTTAGGATATGGGTGTGTTCTTCCTGACTGGTAGTTCCCAATTCCATCATTGCGCCCAGCATCAATACTTTTTTGTCGGATTTCAGTCCTGCAAAATTTTGAATGGCGGCTGACATACTGCTCGGGTTGGCGTTGTAGGCATCCAATATGATTTTGTTGGTACCTATTTGCATTAATTGCGAACGGCTGTTGGATGGCGCGTAAGAACTGATGGCGTTCTGTATTTTTTCTTTTGAAATATGGAATGCTTTTCCAACTGCTGTCGCACAAAGTATATTGGGCAAATTATAAGAGCCAACCAACTGAGTCTGAATGGAAAACGGTGTATCAAAACCATTGTTGATTTCTACTTCCAAAAAGGGGTCGTTGGCAGTTTCTTTTCCGGTCACTTCTCCGTTTTGTGTGCCGTACCAATGTATTTTTTGGATATCGTGCGACATCTCATGCAGATAACTATAGTCGTCAAATGCAAAAACAGTTCCGTTGTTTGCACGGATATAGTCGTAGAGTTCGCCTTTTCCTTTACGTACACCTTCGATACCGCCGAAACCTTCCAGATGCGCTTTTCCGCAATTGGTGATAATGCCGTAATTGGGTTTTGCGTATTCGCAATATCCAGCAATTTCTTTCTGGTGGTTGGCCCCCATTTCGATAATAGCAATTTCTGCATCGGGTTTCACCCGCAAAATCGTCAATGGAATACCAATATGATTGTTGAGGTTGCCTTGTGTGAAATAGGTTTTGTACTGTTGGCTCAATACGGCGTGTACCAGTTCTTTTGTTGTGGTCTTGCCATTGCTGCCAGTGATGCCGATAAAGGGAATGTTGAATGTTTCGCGGTGGGTTTTTGCAAGTTTGTGCAGTGTGTCCAATACATTTTCGACCAATATAAAACGTTCGTTTTGAGCTAGTTGCACTTCGTCGATTACCGCGTAAGCTGCGCCCGTCTCAAGTGCCTTTTGTGCAAACTCATTACCGTTGAAGCTCGGTCCTTTCAATGCGAAAAAAATAGAATCCTGTTCTATATTGCGTGTATCTGTTCCGACTTTCGGGTATTGCAGATAGATTTTGTATAGTTCCTGTATGTCCACCTTCGTAAGTTTTATAAAAGCAAACATAGCGATAAGTAATCACTACCTATCGCTATGCAAACAAAATTTGTTGCTGAAAAATCCCGTCAATTCAGCCGAACGGATATTATGTAAGGCTGGTTACCTTTGTTGTGTATCATCAGCGTTATATTGAACGATTTGTCCTTTCCGGTTATTTTGCCGGCGATGTACATCGTACCGCCCATTTCTCTTTTGGAAGTCAACGAAAATCCGTTGATGTTGTTGCTGGAGTAAAAAGAGCGGAAGAGTATGCTCGCCTGGTTTTTTCCGATATTTTTCGCTTCTTCCTTGTCAGGAAGCTTGATATCCAATACATCGTCAAAATATTGGCTGACTGCACTTGCATCCCCGCTTTTTAGTGCGTTGACAATGTCTTCATTGCTGGCTGTAGTTTTAAACGAAAATGCCATCAATGCAAAAATGCCACAGATAAACAAAACAAACTTTTTCATTTCGCAAAAATTACCTCAATTGGTTACGTGTGATTATCACAAATTATAAGCCAAAACCGTTACAATCGTCGTTTATAAGCCTAAAAACGTGTAAATAGGGAAATTATGTACTTTTATCGCATGAAAAATGACAAAGTAATATTGATAATCATGGATGGTTGGGGACTCGGTCAGAACAAAGCTGCCGATGCTATCCAAAGTGCCAATACCCCTTTTGTGGATTCTCTGTATGGAAAATACCCGCATTCGACTTTGGTTACCTGCGGGGAAGTCGTGGGTCTGCCCGATGGACAGATGGGCAACAGTGAAGTCGGACACCTTAACTTGGGTGCGGGTCGTATCGTGTATCAGGAGCTGCAACGCATTAACGTGGGCATCCGTGACGGGTCTTTTGCCCAGAATCCTGCGCTGCTCGACACCATCCAATATGCCAAAAGCAACGATAAGGCATTGCATTTCGTCGGATTGGTAAGTGATGGAGGCGTGCATAGCCATATCAACCACCTGAAAGCATTGTTGGACGTAGCCCATGCAAATGGTTTGAATAAAATATATGTCCATGCGTTTACGGACGGCAGGGACTGTGACCCGCACAGCGGTGCTGGTTTTATTGCCGACTTGCAGCAACATCTCCAGAAAACCGGTGGACATATTGCAAGTATCACGGGTCGTTATTATGCCATGGACCGTGATCGCCGTTGGGAAAGGGTGAAATTGGCGTACGATGCTTTGGTAAATGGAGTAGGAGATGAAAGCAGCGATTTGGTGGCAAGTATTAAGACCTCTTATGAAGCAGGCGTTTCGGATGAATTTTTGAAACCAATCATGAATGCTTCTTTGAAAAACGATGCTGACGCAAAAATAAAAGACGGCGATGCAGTAATCTGTTTCAATTTCCGCACGGATCGTCCGCGCGAAATCACGCAGGTATTGACACAGGAAGATTTTCCTGATTTTGGGATGCACAAGCTGCAACTTTATTATACCACGATGACGGAATACGACAAAACATACAATGGCGTTCATGTCATCTACGAAAAAGACAATCTAGTCAATACGCTGGGTGAAGTCCTATCCGATGCAGGTAAGAAACAAATCCGTATTGCAGAAACCGAAAAATATCCGCACGTAACATTTTTCTACAGTGGTGGACGCGAACAGGAATTTCCGGGTGAAAAAAGACTTATGGTTGCTTCTCCAAAAGTGGCGACTTATGATCTACAACCTGAAATGAGCGCATTCGGTATTGTCGAAAAAATAGTTCCGGAGATAGATGCTGAATCCGCGGATTTCATCTGTTTGAATTTTGCCAATACGGACATGGTTGGGCATACGGGCGTTTTCAGTGCGGTGGTAAAAGCTGCCGAAACCGTTGACCAATGCGTGGAAAAAGTCGTCACGGCGGCTCTTCAACACGGCTATACGATATTCCTTACTGCCGATCACGGCAATGCGGATTATATGGTCAATGAGGACGGAAGCCCCAATACGCAGCATTCGTTGAATCTTGTTCCATTCTTTGTTATTAACGACGAATTTCAAGGAACTATCAAACCAGGAAAACTCGGCGACCTTGCTCCAACTATATTGACGGTGATGAACGTTCCGATTCCCGCAGAAATGACGGGTGATGTGTTGATATAAGATGGACCAAGCCATTGTGCATTTAGAACAAAAAGGTGTTCAAGATGTATGAGATTTCTCCCTAATGGTCGAAATGACGTTCAATTTTTCGAATGTTTTTCAAACAATCATCGTTATTTCGAGTGAGGTACGACCGAAAAATCTCCTAGCATAGTCAAAAAATCTCTACATGTACAAATATTTACGAAAGAATCCCGCCTGTTATAAACAGGCAGGATTCTTTCACTTTGAAGAGAACGCCAATAAATATCACAATATCATATTGACGATATTGTGATATTATTATGCATTACTACCATTATATCTCGGGTCAAAATCCACCATCCATTCAATGCCGAATCTGTCCCTTAACATACCAAAATAAGAACCCCAAAAGCTATCAGCAATCGGCATCTCTACGCTGCCTCCTTCCGAAAGTCCGTTAAACAATCGCTCTGCTTCTTCTTTGCTATCAGCACTGATGGAGATTTTGCTTCTGGTTTCATTTTCGTTGTGCGTTCCCAAGGATTGGGGTGTATCGCTTCCCATCAATACGTTGTTTTTGCCAATAGGCAGTGCAATGTGCATAATCTTGTCTGCCTCTTTTTCCGTAACAGCATCTCCGAGAACCGGAAAGTCCTTGAAACGGACGACTTTCGCAAAGTCTCCGCCAAATACGGACTTGTAAAACGTAAACGCTTCTTCTGCATTGCCGTTGAAGTGGATGAATGGATTGATTTGTGCCATTTGTATCTTTTTAAGGTTAATGATTTTTATCTTCAATAATACATAACATCTTCGGCCATGGATAAGTTCTGGAAAGTTAAATAGGATATTGACCGCTATCTTTTCTTCGAATCATACCCTAGTGTTTCTTGCGATGGTTTTTGAGGTCTGTTTTCGGGATAGCCATTTTCGGAGCGGAATCTTTTTCTTTCTTCGGTAAAGTCCCACCATGTTTTGTTCGGATTCTTGGTTTTGGCATAGTATATTACTAACCTGAATTGGTCTTCTACACATGGGTCTATCCAACATCCTTTTTTCTGTTCATATTCGTCCATTAGTCTAGCGCCATCCTTGTGTTTTAATTCGTCGAGAGAATAATAACCTAGAAAAACAAGGTCTTCGGCAAATCTTATTCCGATTGAGGGAATCGTCTGAAACTCTGCCAGTGCGTGTATTTCTTTTGCACGTTCAGTTGTGGTGTTGAGCAATACTTGCAGCTCGCCGGTCGCAAAGTTTAGAATATTTGCAATCTTGATTTTATTTTTTCTCAAGCTCGCTTTTTCGATATCTGTCAATAGTAGTTTGATGTTTGTCTTATTTTTCATATTGGACAAAAGTTAGCAAAAAACATTTTTATAGTCGTTAGGAAATACGGTTGTGTTGTAAATGTTTTGTGTATTTATAGTCAGTCAAACTATGACTATAAATGGCATTGCTCTTTGTCATCATACAAATTGAGCCGCTCTTGTCAATTTGCTTTTATCTAAATCCAATTCGTGGCTGAACAAGTCAGTTAATACTTTCGCAATTTCATTTTTATTAAAGGTCTTTGTGTTTCGTCTTGATTTTAGATAATTTTCCCTTGTCATTTTTTCAGCTATTTGTCCAATAGTTTGCAGGTCAAGTTCTTTTCCAACCTTGTTTGCAAACAAAAGCCCAATAATTGAAAAGACAAGTGCAGAAATACTAAACTTCCAATCAATGAAAAGTCCAACAATCGCAGCAAGAAGTGTAATTAAAAAAGCAACAGTTACCCAATGAGGCGGTCGCAAAATGTTTAGTTTGAAGCCTAGAAATTTTTCCAATTTCTTTGTATTTAAACGTCTGTTTTGTCG
>JAATFC010000128.1 GCA_015655435.1 Chitinophagales bacterium
AGCCATTTATTCAGAACAGTCGCATACACCTGCTTGAAATCAACTTGATATTTTAAGTCGCCGTTGTCCAGATTGGTCAGGTCAGCCATCGGATTGATAAGACCTTTTTGTTTCAATGCTCCGCTAATCAGGAACATATTGTTGGCCGTTCCGTGGTCTGTGCCATTGCTAGCGTTTTGCCCAACTCTCCGTCCAAACTCACTAAACGTAAACAACAAAACATCTTCGAAACGGTTGTTGTCTTTCATGTCTTTTACAAAAGATGCTACCGCATCATTGACTTGCTGAAACAGGCGATTTTGCTGATCTTGTTGATTGACGTGCGTGTCAAAGCTTCCGATACTCACATAGTAGACACGCGTCTGTGTATCAGCCAATACAAGTGAAGATATAGTCTTAAGATTATTGCCTAGTTGCGTTTTCGGATATTGACCTTTTGTCTGTCCAGCTTTGCTTTCGTTGAAAAGATATGCTGCACTATTGACCGTCGCATTCATGGTTTTGTATAGATATTCCGCCGTATGATGGTCATGGTCTTCCGCATGTGCAGACAACAGCTCTTTATAGTATTTTTCGTTACTGTTGGTATATAGTTGTGCTGGACTTTTTACCGCCAAGCCTTTGTTGTTAACTCCTTTCAAGGCGAGACTCAATACGTCATCCACTTCCAAAGCCTGCACCGGCATTTGGCAATTGTCGCACTGTTCATCCAGATATCGTCCTAACCATCCAGTAGACCACAACTGGCTACTCTGACTTCCTGTTTGCCAGATGTCCATACTTCTAAAATGACTGCGGTCTGGTTCGGGATATCCAACGCTATTAAGTATCGCCAGCGAACCATCGTCATACATCGACTTGAAGTCTTTCAACGCTGGATGGAGTGCAACTTCGTCCGTCAATATATTGGCAGCGTCTTGCTTGATTCCAATGACAGGACGGGATTTATAGTAGATATCGTTTTTAATCGGGATAACTGTATTGAGTCCGTCGTTTCCTCCTGAAAACTGCAATACTATCACAACCTTGTTTTTAAGATTGGGAATGTTTTGTTTGTCCAAGGCTTTCATAAACTTTGGCAACATCATGGCGGCGGACGCCATAGAACCTATCTGCAAAAACTCTCTTCTTTTAATCAACATAACTATATATTTTTAATGTCGAGAAAACATTTTAGCTCAATTGAAATTCCGGTGTACTCATCAATGCCAACATCAAGTTTTTGAGATACACTTTTCTGTCTGGATTGAACGGGACTTTGGTTTGGATGACGGACACTTCCATTTTGTCTGAATAAGTTCCCAAAACAATCTGCGAGACCGCACTGAACAAATCTTTGTCCTTGACAGACGTCAACGTATCCAATAGCCCATCCCAGTCAATGTCCGCCTGTATTTTGTTGCTGCTCTTTTTCTTTGGAGCAGTGTCCATACTAGTTGCGTTCATATTGGATGTCGTGCTGTCGGCGTTCATCATTTTCCTACCCATCTGGATATCGTCGTCCAATTTGGTGGTAATATGGAACGCCTGATTTTCCTCAACCAGTTGCGGAATTTTCAAACGCAACATCAAAGACGAACTATCAATCCAACTCGTACCTCCAGGCCAACCTGCCACATTGGGAGGATAAAAAGGCTGCTGCCCAAGTGCATCGTTGAAAACCAATAAGCGTTCCGGATTTTCCACCTTCATGGGGAGCGCTCGCTGGATATTGACAATCAGGTCAACAGGGGACTTTATAATCGCACCCATATTTTCTTTTTGATAAAACCAACCAGAGGTAAAAATGTCATGAACCAACGCGCCAATATTATAGTTGGATTTGTAAAAACGGTCTGCCAGCCAAGACACGTGCGTGTCGTTTGGTACATCATTGACTAGATATTTGTATAGTTTATTGGAAATGAAATGTGCCGTCTGCTTGTTTTCCAACAGATGGTTCAAAACGTCGTCCCCATTGAAGTTGCTAGTTTTGCCCAATATGATTTTGCTTCCCGTATCATGCACTTTTGTATTGTTGGTAAAATTGCCGTCCGCGTTATAAGACCAACCTGTGAAAGCGCGAGCGGCTTCCTTCACGTCTTTTTCTGTATAGTTGCCACGGCCCAACGTGAAAAGCTCCATCACTTCGCGTGCAAAATTTTCGTTCGGATGCGCTTTTTTGTTCTGTTGGTTATTGAGAAAATTGAGCATGGCTGCGCTCTTGCTTGTTTCGCGCAACAGATCACCGAAATTTCCCAATGCGTTTCTGCGTTCGATATCCAATAGTTGCTGTTGAAAATAAGCATTGGTTATCCGGCACGCAAAATGTCCATGCCAGAACAAAGCCATTTTTTCCCTTAGCTGGTTTTGCTCCGAGACCATCGCATTCATCCATGCAATAGTGATCAACCTCAGTTGATTTACATTCTCCTTATTGATATTTCTCCTGTCTTCCGGCGTCAGTTGTCCAACCAATCCAATAGATTTTTTGTAAGACTGGTCAATGTTTTCGGGAACAATGCTAATGGACTGCAATGGAAGCCTAGAGTTATCTTCCAGATTTTTCAAAACGTCGTCAAGGTTTTGTTTGTCAACTTGTTTCCACTGTTCTGGACTGATTCCAAATCCGCCCCGGCTCAATAAGTGAAACTTTTTTGTGTAACTTGACTTTGACATAATCAAACAAGATTAATATTGTATGAATAATAGGACTACTAAATTTAACCTTTTTAGACGAGAAGCGGCAACTACAAAAACTATGAAAGACCAAATCACCTTATTCCCTTTAGATTGTGCTTGCAATAATGTGTCGAACCGTTATCAAGAATGTCATTGCTAATAAGGATGGGCAAT
>JAATFC010000172.1 GCA_015655435.1 Chitinophagales bacterium
GCTTCCAGAGACTCCATTTATATACATCAACTAGACAGTATAACTATACAAACCAATAACACGTCCGGCTTCGCAAAAAAATATGGAGACGGCTATACGCGTACGGAAAGAATTTTGGAAAATATCCCATCCGTAAGTCTGATTAGTCGAGGTAACTATGCACAAGAGCCGGTCATTCGTTCTATGTCTGACGGACAGATAATGTTGACGGTAAATGGCATGCATATTTTCGGAGCTTGTACAGACAAGATGGACCCAAGTACATCCTATATTGAGCCAAGTAATCTGCAAAAAATAAATTTGGCGACGGGTCCAGTATTCGGGCTGGGTGGAGCTAGTATTGGCGGAGGTTTGCAGTTTCAGTTAAAAGAAGCTAAAACAGGTCTGCAAAATCCATGGTCCGGACGTATTATGACGCAGTACGAAACCAACAGCCGAACAAGACAATTATTTGGTCAGTTGCACTATAGTTCCAAAAAATGGGCAATGTTAATTGATGGTGTATATCGGAAAGCAGACGACTATACACCCGGCGGCGACAAGTCCGAAAACATTGCCCAATATGGCAAATGGTCTACGAGACAAGTATTTACGGTAAACGAACAAGGACAAATTAATTTTTCCCAATATGAAAAATGGAATGTGCATGTCAACACCGTTTATAATATTTCGAAAAATGGTTTATTGAAATTGGACTATATACATGACAATGGTTCCAATATAGGCTATCCGGCACTTTCCATGGACGTAAAGTATGCTCGCTCCAATATAGTTGGCCTGCACTATATAGTTCCCAATACTAAAGGAAAAAGAACATACTGGGAATCTGCTATTTATTACAATAAAATAAATCATGTCATGGACGACACCAAACGTCCGCTGGAACAGCTTTCCATGCATATGGATATGCCTGGATGGTCGGAGACAAAAGGAGGATTTAGTCAAATGAATTGGAACTTAAATCCTCATCAAAAACTCAAAGTCAAATTAGAAATCTATATCAATCGTTGGCATGCAGAAATGACTATGTATCCAAAAAATGGAGGCGCATCGATGTACATGATGACAATCCCCGATGCGCAACGCACAATGATTGGCGGAGACATCGAAGACCGATGGCATATTGATGATAAATGGACACTTAATCTAGGTGGACATTTGGAGTATGCAGGTAGTAATTTATTTACTGAAGATGGAAAGAAGCAATTGTCTACTATTACTACAGCCAATTCTAGTCAAACCAAAATTCCTTATACAGTTTATGCCAATATACAACATCAATTATCCGCAAATCTGTCAACGGATTTATATGCAGCGAGAGCGATGCGCGTACCGACTTTAAGAGAAATGTACGCAGTTTATCTTTTTAATCCGTTGGACAATTACGACTATATTGGGAATCCAAATCTTAAAAAAGAAACATCTTGGAATCTTGAGTGGCAATGGCATTACACAAAAACAAAATGGAACATCCACCTCAAACTGTACGGCTATTTTATTCAAAACTATATTGCCGGATTTGTAAATACCACTATGCAACCGATGACCGAAACAGCTAGTGGGGTCAAACAATTTGGCAATATCAAAAATGCTTTGATTACAGGTTCTGAACTCTTGCTTCAATGGAATATCTTACCAAGCCTACAATTCAACAGTAGCAATACTTACAGCTATGGAAGAGATAACAACAAACAGGCTTTACCATTAGTTCAATCATTGCGTAGCAACAATACAATACAATGGCAATCTGTATCAAATTTTCAAGTTTATATTGGAAATCTGACGGCGGCAAAACAAAGTCACGTAAACAGTTTTTACGGAGAAAAAACTACGCCTGGTTTTGCTATTTTTCATGCAGGAGCCAATAAAACACTTACCTTTAAAAATCAGTCGTTCAATGTAGGTTTTGACGTTCGAAATATATTTAACAGATACTATTTTGAACATTTGGACATTGTTCAATTGCCTAGACAAGGACGTAACATACAAATAAGACTATCTTATCAGTTTTAACCAAGATATTTTATGAAAAAAATTATAGTTGGCATATCCAGTCTGTTATTATTGACAGCATGCAACAACGAGCAACCGGTAGCAGTAAAAGTCACCAAGTCTCCTATTGATTCCCTTATGGACTTAGTAATGCACGGACATGATGAAGGCATGGGAAAAGTCGGTCGCGTGGAAAAAGCAGCACAAGCATTTTCTCACAGAATAGACAGCATCAAGCAATCCGGAAAAGCGAACCAACAATTAATCTCCAGTTGGCAGAACGCCAAGAAAAACCTTGACCTTGCCGACAGTAGCATGAACAAATGGATGGATAGTTTTGATATGGATATGGAAGGCATGGACTCGACTGCGAAAATTAAATATCTGCAGTTTCATGAAAAATGGGTGACGGATGTAGCCGATAGTTTGAAAACAGCACTCAACACAGCCGACAGTCTATTGAAAAAATAAAACCCTTACTCAGCAAGCTTTTTAACCACATCATCGGTTAACAAGCTTGCTGCATATTGGTAACCATCGTTAAATATAGTTGTCGCCTGCTTCATGTCCATGATACCGTAACGCATCATATCCGGAGGAGCTATAAACATGTCACAATGCTGCTTTTTCATATAGATTGTGTCGTTGATGGCGAGATTGAAAGTTCGGTCAATAATAGTTGCCATACTTATTTTTTTAGATGCAATGTCCATATCGTTTACATACGAACCTACTATCTTGTCGCACCTTCCAATCAAATGCTGTACAGGAAAATTGTCCAATATGCCACCGTCCATATAAACAGAATTTTTCATCTCTACAGGTTGGAAAATCATCGGAACACAGGCAGACGCTAACAACACTTTCACTAGCTCTCCATTTTCAAAATATTCCGATTCACCGGTAATGATGTTAGTGGCATTGACTATCAAAGGAATCTTAAGCGACTCAAAAGAGTTTTTTGGGAAAATAATACTGAACAACCTGTTAAAAAAACGCATACTAAAAAATCCAGCCTTGCGCCATTGCAGATTGGACGAAGTAAGAAAACGCGATTTCAGAGCCAGTTCCAATATCTCATCTGGTGTAAATCCTGCCGCATAAAATGCTCCCATCAAGGCTCCGGCACTCGTTCCCGCAATAATGGACGGCTTGATACCTTTTTCGTCCAAAGCCTTCATCACGCCAAGATGTGCGATTCCTCGGACACCACCTCCCGACAAACAATAACCGACTGTTGGCATTTGCTCAATATTTATATGGAAGATAGTATATTCTAATGGATAATTGATAATGCGCAATTGACAATGAACAGTAATCAACAATTGCTTGCTTTGTTGATTACCAATTCGTCCCAACAACGGAAAAGCACTTCGATTGAAGTGCTTTTCTATTTATCTTAGCTCGTTTTCTTTTTCTTGGCGGGAGCTTTTTTCTTTGGAGGATTCGCTTTTTGCTCTTCTATGATGGCTTTCGCTTCATCCACACTGATTGTTTCGGCTTTTTCCTGTTGTTCCTTATTCAGTTTATAGTTGCGTAAGCCAACTTTCAGATAAGGACCGTAAGGACCACGCAAAACCTGGATTTTTTCTTTCTCAAAAACCTTTATAGTACGTTCGTCTTTGGCTTTTCTTTTCTCGACTATCAATGGTCCGACTTCTTCCAGTTCTACACTGTAAGGATCCATTTCTTTTGTCAGAGAATAAAATTTCTTGTCGTGCATCGCATAAGGACCGAAACGTCCCACATTAATAACAACGTCGTCCCCTTCAAATTTTCCAATATTGCGTGGCAACTTGAACAAGTCCAATGCTTCATCCAAAGTTATCGTTTCAATGCTTTGGTCTTTTCTCAATGCGGCAAAACGTGGTTTTTCCTCATCATCAACGCTTCCAATCTGCACCATAGGGCCAAAACGTCCCATACGGGCGATGATTTTTTTACCATCTTCCGCCACACCAAGTTCCCGTTCTCCTTTTACACGATCGGCAGTTTCCATAGTGGACTCAACAGTCTCGTGGAATGGTTGGTAAAAACCATCAATCATCTTGTTCCACTTCAATTTACCGTTGGCAATTTCGTCAAATTCATTTTCGACGTTAGCGGTAAAATTATAGTCCATCACAGACTTGAAATGGTCACTCAAAAAATCCGTAACGACCAGACCCAAATCCGTCGGGAACAATTTGCTTTTTTCCGCTCCGAAATTTTCGGTTATTTTTTTCTTTTCAATTTTATCGTCTGCCGTCAATCTTAATTGATTCACTTCTCTTGGCGAACCATCTTTGTCACGCTTTTCTACATAGTTGCGCTTCATAATGGTTGTAATAGTTGGTGCGTAAGTGGAAGGGCGTCCAATACCCAATTCTTCCAATTTCTTTACCAATGAGGCTTCCGTATATCGAGCAGACGGACGGGAATATTTTTCCAAAGCCAACATTTCCTTCAAATCCACTTGCTGACCGACAGCCAATGGAGGTAAGATACCTTCTTTTTCATCCTCGTCTTCATCATCGCGACCTTCCATGTACACTTTCAAAAAACCATCAAATTTCAATACTTCACCGCTTGCGGAAAGCAGTTCTTTATTGGTGGAAATTTCAATTTTTGCGTTGGTTCTTTCAAATTCCGCATCGCTCATTTGCGAAGCGATTGTACGTTTCCAAATCAAACTATACAACGCACGCGTATCGCTGTCGGTGATAGTATGATTGCTGATATAAGTCGGCCTTATCGCCTCGTGCGCTTCCTGCGCATTTTGGTTTTTGTTTTTATAGTGTCGAGGCTTGTGGTATTTTTCACCATAAGCCTGATTTATTTCTTTGGCTATTTCGGACATTGCCAGTTCGCTTAGATTAACGGCATCCGTACGCATATACGTAATCAATCCACTTTCGTATAGACCCTGAGCCAAACGCATAGTACGACTCACACTATAGCCCAATTTTCTCGAGGCCTCCTGTTGTAATGTGGAAGTCGTAAAAGGCGGTGCGGGTGTACGTTTCGCAGGTTTCACCTGCACATCCGTAACTTTATAATTGGCACCAATACAAGTTTCTAAAAATCTGGTTGCGTTGTCTTGGTTTTCCAGTTTAAGTGGACCGTCCGCTTTAAATATTACTGATTTGTTGTTGATGTCTTTTGCTACAAGATTGGCTTCTATTTTAAATGTACTTATCGATTTGAATGCATTGATTTCGCGTTCGCGTTCCGCAATCAGACGAACCGCCACGCTCTGTACACGACCAGCGCTCAAGCTACGTTGCATCCCAACCTTACGCCACAATACAGGACTCAATTCAAATCCCACCAAACGATCCAATATACGTCTAGCCTGCTGCGCATCGACTAGATTCATGTCGATTGTCCGTGGACTTTTCACTGCATTTTCAATAGCAGGTTTGGTAATCTCATGGAAAACGATACGCTTGGTCGTCGCAGGATTTAACCCTAATACTTCCGCCAAATGCCAACTAATAGCTTCTCCTTCACGGTCCTCATCCGATGCCAGCCAAACTTCGTCCGCCTTTTTTGCGTGGCTTTTCAGTTCGGACACTACTTTCTTCTTGTCATCGGGAATGATGTATTTGGGAGTAAAATTGTGCGCTACGTCCACGCCCATATTGTCCTTTTCCAAATCGCGAACATGCCCATAGCTACTACGCACCTCAAAATCCCCACCAAAAAATTTTTCGATGGTTTTGGCTTTGGCAGGAGACTCAACTATTAATAAATTTTTAGCCATATTTAAAACTTTAAACCAGCATTCTAATTAGCAATCTTGACTTTTCTAAGCAGGTATATTGCCGTCCTAATTCATGCAA
>JAATFC010000076.1 GCA_015655435.1 Chitinophagales bacterium
ACAAACCGACGTATTTTTCGGTAACGATTTGCTCGGAAAGCAAGGCATAACCAATCCCGTAATACATGAAAGAATTAACCAGCAATACACTCACATTTCCAAAATTCAACGGTCGCTTGCTGACAATCTGATTGACCAAAAACATAGTGTAGAAAAGGAGAAAGAAGAATGTAGCAAAACATAGATTGGTTATATTATTTGCATGTCTAGTACCAAGGAACAGACTAGCCAATACAATCAGCCACGTAATACCAAAGCTTGCATAAAACAGGGATTGCCATTTTCGTAAAAATGCAATCATCAAGATGCCGATATTGATAATCCCCACATAGATAAAGAAACAAACGATATTACCCGAATTGTCATTCAATAAAAACGGAACGGCATAGGCACCCACCAGTCCAATATGCGCAATAATCTGCTTGTTATATTGTATTGCGGCAAATACCGTAAAAACAGTAAACAACAACATCAACGCAAAAGTCAGCATCCTCGGAAACAGCCCATAATAACTATAAGCAGCAAACGTGATGAAATAAGTTGCAGCCATTGCCCCACTTACGAGTACAGCACTAAAAGAATTATATTTTTCCTTAAGCCTAAACCCTACAACCAACAACGTGATGCTTGCCACATATCCCAATACGATACGTCCGACCGGACTTATCAATTCATGGTCGATGGAATATTTTACACCTATGGCAATACCTATCAACATAATGATAATGCCAATCTTGCTGATTAAGTTTTCGTCAATGAATTTCTCCAAAGCCGACTTGGATTTCGGAATGCGTGGAATCCTTTCAATACTAGGTTCGGAAGAAAACGACGGAATACTTTCAACAGTTTCTTTAGTAACTGTTTCTTCTATTGTCGTATTGGGAATAGTTTCTTTTATGATAGTTTCAGAAATATGTTCTGGTACCTTTTCTATTTCTGGTATGACAACAGGGGCAATTATATCTTCCTGTAATTCTTTTACTGGTTGTATAGTTGGATTTTCGTTGGATTGGAGTTTTGCCAATTCCTGACGCAATTGTTCAATCTCGCTCGACAATGATTTCTGCTTGTTAAACAGAATTTCCATTTTATTGACAAGCGCATTGATATATTGCCGATTATTCTCATTCATGTTCAGCTATTTGGTATTTATCAGTAGACCTTTATGTTGGGAACAATATTGCATCATCCCGGTTTGCTTTTTATGGTTTACAAACAAATCTAATGGAAAATGAAATATGTCTTACGGAATGGAACGTTAAAGATTCTACGCGGCATCAGCCATTTTCTCTTTTCCCTCGACAATCCTAGTTACCAACATGCCGCTTGCCGTGTCGCCCGTTACGTTCAATATAGTTGCAAAGGGATCAACCAAAGTGCCGATAGCCATAGCAATGGTAAGGGTTTCGGCAGGAAGATGGTAAACGGAAATGAAAAGAATTTCACCGAGATAACCACCATTGGGAATCCCGCCCTCCACCATACTCACGATTATAGTTATGAAAATAGCAACCGAAAGCGTATCAATCCCCGAAAACGGTCGATGAAGCACTGCGAATATGGTCGCTATTTTGATAATGGAAGAAATCGCCGAACCTTCTTTGTGCAATACACCGCCTATTGGAATAACTAGGTTGCGTATATAAGCAGGGATTCGCATCTTTTCAGCCGCTTGCAGATTGACCGGAATACTTGCGATACTACTGCAAGTTCCGACAGCCGTTATAGTCGGTACGATATTGTTTTGCCAATATCGGCGAATGGTTTTACGCCCGCCCCAAAGAAATGCGTACAACGAGAAAAACACTATATAGTAGACAACACCAACTCCATGATAAACCGCCAACGCTTTTCCATAAATGCCGAACATCTGCGGCCCCAAAACACTTATCTGCGTAGCCATGTATGCACCCAAACCGAATGGTGCTATTTTCATAATGAGTTTCAGAAACTGCGTCATTACTTCCTGTCCGGAATTTAGAAACGACTTGAACGCATCTCCTTTTTCCCCTGCCTTACTCACCGCAACTCCAATCAATGCGGAAAATATCATCAACGCCAACATATTGCCCTTGGACAAAAGATTGTAGAAATGCTCCACCGTCAATGTCTGCGTAATCTGGTCACCGATAGCGACGGGCGTTTGTTCCTGTACTTTTGCAAGACTATTGACAGGACTATGTATCGGAAAGAGTTGCACACCAACAATCGTCAAAACCGCCGCAATTATAATCGTAAAAACAAAGACGCCAATCATTGCGCCCATTAGTTTTCCGACCTTTTCCTGCGAACGGTCGATATTGGCAATGCTGGTAGAAACGGTAAAAAAAATCAGCGGAACGACCGCTATGAAAAGTAGGTTAAGAAAGATATCGCCGATAGGTTTGAGTACCAGGATTTTTTCCTTGAAAATCAATCCCAATATACAACCTACCAGCAATCCGGCTAACAAGATTAAGCTGCTTCCAAATTTTTTAAGAAACGTACTTTTAGCCATTTTTCGCAATTAGCGATTGAAGAAATTAGTTATAAACTATACGGATAGAGAAGCAAATTCCTGCTCGATTTTTTCGCATAGTTGAGATGTTGCCATCTTTTCCGCCTGCTCGATTATATTGCGGAAAGCCTTGTCATTGCTGATTCCGTGACCAATAATTACGGGTTTGTCAATGCCCAATATTGGTGTACCGCCATAATTCTCATAATGGAAACTTGAAAAAAACGCATCTTTCTCCACTTTGCGGTGGACAGCCATTTCGTAAATAGATTCCGCCATCTTCAATATGACGTTTCCGGTAAAACCATCACAGACAATCACGTCTGATTTGGACTTGAACACGTCGCGACCCTCGACATTTCCCACAAAACGGATATGGCTATTTTCCTTCAACAAAGGATAAGTCGCCTGAGCAAGATTGTTGCCTTTTCCTTCCTCCTCTCCTACATTCAACAATCCTACGGACGGTGATTCAATATTCAGCATATTCTGTGCATACAGACTACCCAATATACCAAACTGATTCAAGTATTCTGGTTTGCAATCAGAGTTCAAACCCACGTCCAATAACAATCCTGTACTTCCGTCCAACCTTGGGATGAAAGTCGGAATTGTCGGACGCAATATACCGGGAATAGTTTTCAAAGTGTACATCGCACCTACCATCATCGCACCCGTGCTTCCAGCGGAAGCAAACGCATCGATTTTGCCAGTGGACAATAAATAAAAGCCAACCGATATAGATGATTTTGGTTTTTCTTTCAATGCTTTGGTGGGATGCTCGTTAAAACCAATTACATCCGGAGCATCCACGACTTGCACGCGCGGATTATCTGCCAGTCCATACTCTTTTAGCAAAGGTTGGATTTCATTTTCCCTACCAATACAGACAACAGCTTGAGGATTGTCGTTGTTTTCAAAATAAAGTTTCAATCCTTTTACGGCTTCCAGCGGCGCAAAATCGCCACCCATCATGTCTAATCCTATCTTTATTGACACTATAAGAATAATTTGTAAATACTAAATTGTAAGTGCAATGTAATGAAAATCATTGTTTTTAGCAAAGAAGCTGAAAAAGCTAAATGCACAATACTTAAAGACTAACCACAAAGCAAATAGAAAACAAATACATCGCCTAATACCCAATATCGCTGAAACTACAAAAGGCATTGACACCGAGATGTCAACACCTTAAATATTTTAAAAAGAATCCAATACTAAGCTTTCAGTGGCGCTTTTTCAGCAACAACCTGTCCTCTGTAGTACAATTTACCTTCTACTACGTGAGCACGGTGACGTGGATGTATTTCTCCAGTTGTGTGGTCTTTGCTCAATGTTACTTCTTCTGCTTTATAATGCGTTCTTCTTTTTGCGCTTCTCTGTTGGGAGTGTCTGCGTTTAGGATGTGGCATAACTGATTATAATTTAAAATTTTTATTAATATATTTCTACAATATTCCAAAAAACTACGCTTGTTCGGGATCGTCAAAATCCTTGAATTTGTCCAGATCTTTCCAGATAGAATTGTCTTTTTTAGCCTCTTCCGTTACCTCGTTGGCACGACGTTCCATCGTCGCCAATTTGGCCAATACTTCCGGATTGCATTTCGAATTTCCCTTTTCATCCTCGCCACAATAATGCTGGTTGGGAATACTTAGGCTGATAAATTCGTAAATCCAATCTGAAAGCCTTAGATGGCTCTCTGTACGGCTGATATAATGAACATCCGGATCCTCTTCGCTATCGTTCATGGCTTCGGGTTCTTCCACCATTTTCACAACGACATTGAACTCATCCCACAACTGCAATGTCAATGGATTGCCACATCTATCACACTGGGAATCAACGGTTCCTGTAATGTCAAATTTCAAAAGCATGAATCCATTCTGCTTGTCAAGATGTAATTTGACATCTGCATTGCAATTATGGAAATCCTGCTCGCCGTAAGATTCAAAGAACTTGTCGTCTATCTGATATTCAAACTCATGAATCCCCGGCTTCAATCCTACAAACGCAATATCGTATGCTCTGCGGTTACTCATGGTCCAAAATTTAGGGAGGCAAAGGTAATGATTCTTAGGGAAAACAGAAAATATTTATCAAAATCCACAATTGTCCAAAGGTCAGTAAGACCGAAAGTCCAATTGCAAGACGCGTCTCATCCATCAAACTATTTGCTCTCCATTACGATAACCGGAACAATCATTTCCTCTAAACTTACACCGCCATGCTGGAAAGTGTCTTTGTAATAATTTGCATAATAATTATAGTTGTTGGGGTAGCAAAGAAAACCATCTTCTTTTGCAAAAACGAAACTACTATTGATATTGGGGGAAGGCAAACCTGCCTCAACCGGATTACGGAACGCAAAAACCTCTTTTGGATTGTAATTGAGATTCTTACTGTGTTTGTAACGGAGATTAGTCGTGGTCTGCTTGTCTCCTACTACTTTATATGATGTATGCACGCGCACACTCCCATGGTCTGTTGCGATGACAATCTTCACGTCCTTGCCTTCCAGCCTTGACAACGCTTGGCGCAAAGCACTATTTGCAAACCAGCTTTTGGTAATGCTGCGGTAGCCCACTTCATCACCTGCCAACTCTTTCAATACTTCCATTTCCGTTCTGGCATGACTCAACATATCCACGAAATTGTACACGATTACGTTGAGGTCATTGGACATCAGACTATTCATATTATTGACCAATGCCTGTCCCTCCGTATGATTCAGTATTTTGTGGTAGCTCATCTTAACATCACCCAAACCGACTCTTTTCAACTGTTTCTGAAGCAATTCTTCTTCATGCAGGTTTTTTC
>JAATFC010000174.1 GCA_015655435.1 Chitinophagales bacterium
ATAATATACCCCATGCAAACCGAATTTCCGGCTTAAGCGAATTCCTTTCATATTACTTCGATGGTATTTTATGGATTCAAATGTGGTACAGGCACCAAGAAAGTCCGTTGAAGTCGGTATTCCTTTATTGTATTTTGTATGCTGTCATTGCCAAGGCGTTGTTTTTTTATTGTTATTATCCCCCAAACCCCTAAACATTCCGGCACTCAAGTATGTTAAGTTTAATGTTTAGAAAAAGGTTGTCCCTCACGTGGGTATGTTATCAGTCCTGTATGGGAACTTTTTATCATTTAACTTTAAAAAAACATGAAACCGAATCGGAAAGACACTAAGTCTGTAGATCTTGCAAAAGACACAGTTTCCGGAACGAACCAATTTTTGACGACTGACCAGGGAGTCAAGATCAATGACGACGGCAACTCCCTAAAAGCTGGAGAACGGGGGGCTACGTTACTGGAAGATTTCATTTTACGTGAAAAAATTACGCACTTCGACCATGAGCGCATACCTGAAAGGATTGTACATGTAAGAGGAAGTGCGGCACACGGCGTATTTGAACTGTATGAGGATTTAAGCCGGTATACAAAAGCCGGTATCTTTACGGATACGACAAGGAAAACACCTGTGTTTGTTCGTTTTTCCACCGTTGCGGGAAGCAAGGGGTCTCCTGATCTGGCGAGGGACATTCGTGGTTTTGCCGTGAAATTCTATACGGAAGAGGGCATTTTTGATTTAGTGGGAAACAATACGCCTGTTTTTTTCATACAGGATGCCATGAAATTCCCCGATCTCATTCATTCCGTCAAGCCAGAGCCGGACAAGGAGATTCCCCAGGCGGCCTCTGCACATGACACGTTTTATGATTTTATCACACTCACGACTGAATGTCTGCACAACCATATGTGGGCAATGAGTGACCGGGCGATACCCAGGAGTTTAAGGATGATGGAAGGGTTTGGGATACATACTTTCCGCCTGGTGAGTTCGAAGGGGAAATCCCACTTCGTAAAATTCCATTGGAAGCCCAAGCTAGGCGTGCATTCCGTAACATGGGAGGAAGCCGTGAAAATCAATGGTGCCGATGCGGATTTCCATCGCAGGGACCTGTGGGACGCCATAGAGTCAGGTAGCTTTCCGGAATGGGAGTTTGGCTTACAGATAATTCCGGAAGAAGACGAGTTTAAGTATGATTTCGATCTTTTGGACCCTACCAAGCTTGTTCCGGAAGAGCTTGTTCCGGTGAAAATTATTGGCAAGATGACCTTGAACCGCAACCCTGATAATTTTTTTTCCGAGACTGAGCAGGTCGCTTTTCACCCGGGACACATTGTGCCCGGTATTGACTTTTCCAACGATCCATTGCTTCAGGGACGGCTGTTTTCCTACACGGATACGCAGCTTTCGAGATTGGGCAGTCCCAATTTCCATGAGATCCCAATTAACAGACCCATTAATCCTGTAAATAATAATCAAAGGGATGCACACATGCGTATGGCGATTGACAAGGGTAATGCTGCGTATTTCCCCAATACAATTGGCGGTGGCTGTCCCCATCTGGCTAAAATGGAGGAAGGTGGTTTTCATTCTTATGAAGAAAGGATTGATGCCAAAAAAGTAAGAGATAGAAGTAGCAGCTTTAGCGACCATTTTTCGCAACCAGCATTATTGTACAGAAGTTTGCATGACTGGGAAAAATCGCATCTCATCGATGCCTATATCTTTGAACTGGGGAAATGCAATTATGGCACTATAAAAGAGCGCATGGTTTGGTTGCTGGCTCAAATAGACAAGGAGCTTGCAAATAAAGTCGCAATAGGATTAGGTATTAAAGTACCTAAAGCTATAGAGCGTCCCGTCAACCAAAATATCGGGGCAGATGCAGATCCCAAAAAACACGAACCCGGAGCAGCCAAAAACTACCTGGAAAAATCGGAGGCATTGAGCCAGGAGCACCTCCATTCAGATACGGTAGCCACTAGAAAAATTGCCGTTTTGGCCTCGGACGGTTTTCATATGAAGTCATTCGACAAGATGAAAAAATATCTGGAAAAAAACAATGCAGTAGTTGTACTCGTAGGTACGCACGGAGGAGAACTGACCTGCGATGAAGGCATGCAACACCCGGTAGGCCAAGCACTTGTGACAACGGAAAGCGTACTTTTCGACGCGTTGTATGTACCAGGAGGAAAATCAAGCATCGACACGTTGAAAACACAGGGAAAGGTTTTTAAATTTATAAACGAATCCGTGAAATATTGCAAAGCAATTGCATTCGACGGCGAGGCGGAGGAATTGTTGGAACTGTCTGCCGCAAGGGACTTCAGGGAAGATAAAGCTATTTTCCTGAATGGCACACCCGCTCATTTCGCCAAAGCCATAGCGCAACACAGAAACTGGGAACGCGAGGAAAAGGCAAAAAACATTCCTGTATAAAATAAGATTATAACCAATATCACAACCGGATGAAAATTTGGTTGTGATATTAAAAAAACATTGTTTTTTTATTAAATAACAACACATAAATATCTTTAGAAAATAAAAGTCAATCATAAAAATCCATTATGAAAAAAGGGTTATTAATCGATATGGACGGAGTAATTTACAGTGGGGAAGAGTTAATCTCAGGCGCTAACAGATTTATCAAATCATTGATAGAGCAGGATATAGCATTTGCCTTCATGACAAACAACAGCAAACCAACACCGCTGGAAATTGTACGCAAGCTGAAAAGACTAGGCATAAACGTAGAGTCCAAGCATATTTATACAAGCGCGATGGCAACCGGAAAATTTCTTGGCGACCAAAGTAAAAATGGTACTGCCTATGTTTTGGGAGAAGGGGGGTTACTTACAAGCCTTCATGAAAACGGGATTACATTAGTGGATAGCGATCCTGAATTTGTGGTACTGGGTGAAGGGAGGAACTTTACATTGGAAATGGTCCAGCGAGCAGTAGATATGATCCTGGCGGGAGCCAAATTCATTGCGACCAATCGTGATCCCTCCCCCAAAAAACCAGGTTGGAACAATCTGGGAATTGCGGCCACAACAGCCATGATTGAAGAAGCAACTGGCAGACGTGCATTTGTTACGGGAAAGCCAAGTCCAGTGATGATGCGATCTGCGCGAAAATTTTTGGGACTCGAAACCTCGGATACTACCGTAATTGGTGATACCATGGAAACGGATATTCAAGGTGGCGTTCAAATGGGTTACAAAACAATACTCGTATTGTCGGGTATCTCTACAAAAGAAAAATTGGGATATTATGCCTATAAGCCGGATTTAATCGTAAGCTCCATTGATAAAGTAGAATTGCCATTGAAATGGTGGCAGGAACAATAGTAGAAATCTAACAATTTTAGTGTGCCTATTGTTTTCTTTTATATCCTCTAAGGAAAAATTCTGGTTACTCATAACCGCTTTTTTATGATGGTGGATATCATTTCGAACCTGCAATTGGGCTTTATGAGGTTCAACGCATGGGTCAGTGTAGCCAAGGATTGGCCAGTCCTCAATAAGATGGGCCCCCTGACTGATTACAATGTCGGTCTATCTTTCAATGATCCAGAAAAATGTATCAAATGCGGAAGTCCCTAACCGCTGTCAAAATGACTTTACCGGTTGTCATCTTTCGGTATCATCCATAATATTTCAATAATTAAATATCTCCATCTTTGCACTAACATGGCTAATTCTTTAACAAGGTTTAACACCCCCACTTGTACCAACCTTGTTATTTCACTGTAGTCAATCTTCCACTTTTGTCCTGACAAAAGCATAGTATAATGGACAGAAATCAAAACGCCAACATAGCAGAATCACAACTGCTAATTACAGAAACTTTAAGGAGACTCCTCTCCGATTTCCGACAGGAATTACTTTACGATATCCGTTTGGTTCTTTCGGACAAAAAGCCGTCACGGGAAAGGCTATGGCTCAAAAGTGCCGAGGTCAGAAAACTGCTCGGCATCAGCCACGGGACACTCCAGACCCTCCGCAACAACGGCACGATCCCTTTTACTAGGATCGGAGGAGTGATTTACTATTCCCGTAATCAACTCGACAAAATGCTCGGTACCAAACAGTTTATTTCCGCTTAAAACCTTGACGATGCAAAAGAAAAACAAATCCAATTCAGGATATGGAAAGAATGTGTTTCCGTCTGCCCGATATGTCAAAATCTACATGGAAGAAAAAGGTTTGACGGAAAACGAAGCCACTGAATTTCTACAAACAATGTTGCTACGCGGTTGGCGAACACAGACCGGACGGCTTGTTAAAAACTGGAAACAATATCTTTTTCAGTGGCAATATATCCTCAAAAACCCGCTTAGGAAATCCAAAAGGAAATGTACAAGAACCCCCAAACGGCAAAACGTATCTTCCTGCAAACCGAATACTTTGACTAAAATAGACCGGAGATAAACCTTTCTTGGTCGGCAAATTAGAGAATGTTGAAACGAATCAAGGGAAAAATTTTTATTAAATATCCCTAACAGAAAATTACCGTATTCCTTTTTTTATGACGTAGTTTCTATTGGAAAGTCTCTAATCAAGAGAACTTTTTTCAAAGATAACCGAACTCTATTTAGAGAGACGAACTTCTGTATTTGCTGAAAAAGTGCTGGGGCTAAATCCAATAAAACAGTTTACTAAACTCTCTTCATCCCGGCTTTTTTCATTCCACAAACAGATTACAACAAGTCCCTTTTATCAACCTCTCTATAGCTCAATGCAACATCCTATTTTCCACTCGAAAAAAGCTGTAATGAAAGACTTAATCGTCTGCGTTGACGAAGCAAGATGTACAATTGTATCACAATTGGGCTTGCTGCACACTCCATGGTCGTGGCGAATGTCCGGCAAAAGCTTCGGAACTCGCTTTTTTAACCCTTTAACCACTTATAGTTGACATGTCCG
>JAATFC010000169.1 GCA_015655435.1 Chitinophagales bacterium
CCATGCGGCAATATGAGCAAGCATAGCGTATGCAGCCAATCTTGTAATGGGAGCATTAAGCCAATAATCAGCGCTTTCCTTATAGTATGTACTTGGAAATAATTGGTCCGCATCAATTGTTGAGTAAAGAAAAGGTAGCTGTGGTGCAACATCAATCAGCTCATTGGTTGCGTAGCTCAATATAGCATCTTTAGATGTCGAGCCAATTGCTTCAAAGTTTTTTCCTTCACCAGAAGACGTAACAAAAGGAATATCACCCCACACACGTACCATATAGAAGTATAAAAATGATCTTAATGCTCTAACCTGTGCTATATCCAGATTATAATAAGCCTCCGTATATCTCACGTCCTTGAGGCATCCAGAGTCTCTTTCTATAAACAAATTGCAGGCATTTATTGCCGCATAAAACGACCTCCAATTGGCAACACTCTGCAACAAAGGGTAAGCAGCATTCAATTTTCCATCAATAACTGCTTGTAGATCAGACCTAGATGTAGAACTAAAATCTCCAGATCTTAGTTCGCCTAAGATCCAATATGCATTATCCTGGGCAAGGGCAGCTCTTGTCAGACCATACACACCAATGATTCCACTGCGCGCATTTTCATAAGTCGACCAGTGTCCCTCCTCATTAGCGATCTGACTAGATTCTATATCCAATTTTTTATTGCATGCAGAAAGTACAACTATCATCGTTGCCAATATCAACAGCGCATTTTTTTTCAACATGACATGAATAAAACGACTCATAATATATCTTTAATAGTTCATTTTTAAAAAGCTAATCTAAATCCAACAATAATCGACCTTGGTAGACGCTGAGCAAGACCAGTGTAGGTACCGCTATAATTTGTCAATTCAGGATCATCTCCTTTAAATTTGGAAATTGTAAATAGATTCGTTCCTGTTACATAGATTTCTGCTCTGTGGAATACGTGTGAAATGTTGCCGTTTTGCTTTAGTTTGGCGAGATCGAATGCCAGTGAAAGGCTTCTCAATTTCATGAAGGAGGCATTTTCCAAGAAAAGATCCTGATCTTCTCTATATGGCACTACCGAACTCCATGGATTGTATAGCGGATAGGAAGTCAAGTCTATCTTCTTCTCCCAATACGTAATCTCTTTAACTGAATTGATATTGTTAGCAGCTTCCGTATTGATAAAATCTAGTCGTTTAGATGCATATTGATTCAACAGTTTCCTGCCCAAAGCGAAATAAAACTGAAAATCCAATCTAAATGCGCCGTAGGTAACATTACTACCAAATCCTCCTGTCAATTTAGGCATATAGTTGCCCTTTAGAACCTTGTCATTCTCATTGATGACGCCGTCACCATTCTGATCCTTCCATTTGGCATCCCCTACTTGGAATGGTAAACCCTGAAATGTTAATGAAGTTGGGAGATCAGATGTACTATTGTATGTACCTTGATTTTCATATACCCAAAATTGATCGACAGGTTTACCAACAATGAATTTATTATTACCCACTACGACTTCCGAAGCACCACCTGGAAGAGATGTAAGTTTGTTTTTATTATAGTTTAGGTTACCGGTAAATATCCATCCTAGTCGCTTATCTCCAGAAGGCAATATGGTTGCTTCGATAGAGAAATCCACGCCTTTATTATTGACTCCCAAGCCTGATTCGTACGCGCCTACATATCCGTATTCAGCAGGGATAGGCATTACAAAAAGACCATTTTTGTCGGATCTGTTGTAAAATTCTGCTAATAACTTAACCTTGTTGTCAAATAACCCCGCACCAATTCCGATGTTTAGATTATCGACATATTGCCAAGGAATACCATAACCCACCCAACCGGCATTATAAGGTCTAGTCAAACCGGCAATACCATTGAAGGATCCGAGAGTCGGCTCATTGCCCCAACCAAGATTTGATCTATACTGAGGGCCTGCGGAAAATCTGTCGTCCGAAAAAGTTTTTCCAACCCTTGACCATCCACCTAAAGCATATAAGGAACTTAAAATTGTGCTATGTCCTTTAAGAAAAGTCTCTTTGATATCCCAGTTGAAAGATCCACCAAAACCAGTGTACCATTTCTGACCAAGCTGCATAGTCGAAGAGCCATCCCTTCTGACAAGAGCATTAACCGTTAGATAGTCTTTATATTCCCATTTAGCATTTCCTTTAAGCGACATCAGATTAGCACCCATATAACTAGGATAGTAATAAGAATAATCTGCTTTTGACTGTAGGTAATCTGACGCATTTTCGTCATAATTAACCACATCTATCTTGATAAAGTCATTTGGGGTATTGTATGCATAGGCATAGTTGAACCTATAGTTGTCTTTATAGTATTCTTGACCTCCAGACAATGTTAGTTTATTACCACCTGGCAAATCAAATACATAGTTTAAGGTATTATAAATCTGAAAACGTTGCGTCATTCCAAAAAAACTAGAAACGAAATTGTTTCCCTCATTTAATGTAGTTGGCCAAAAAGCATCCCTATACTCTTCTCCATAATTTAATGCCAACCTACTTACAAAATCAAGTTTGCCAAATTTTACATTAAGACCTAGATAACCATTCAAAAAGTGATTGGAATTGTTGTCAAGAGCCCCGTCAAACGCATCAAGATATTTAGAATATAGATCCACATTAGGAGGTAATGGATTGCTTAAGTCTGGGATATATCTCGTTTCCGCTAATCGGTCTGTAATACTACGATTTCTTTTTCTCGACATCCATGCATAGTCCATCTTAGCAACAAAGCTCAACCATTTAAAAGGATTTACATTTAACGACAATCCTCCAGAATAGCGGCTCAGTGCTGTTTCATCTGCACTGTTTGCATTTTTCAAGGCACTAATAAATGTTCTTAACATCGCTTTCTCAGATCCAACTGTCAAACTTGCATCTGCGGAATATATAGGAGTTGTTTTGTAATACTTGTCCGTCCAATTGGATGGACCATAATAATCCGTATTGGTAGAGTCTCTTAAAAAAGATGGATAATTCAACAATCTTGAAGCATCTCCAAAACGATCATAGTACCTTTTTCTGAATTGATTTTCATAGGCTGCATTAGTTACCTCCACTCTAGGTGTTGTAACTATACCAAAATAACTATTTACAGAAATTCCTATATTTTTTTTGTCTGCGCCTTTTGTGGTTACCCAAATTGCCCCCTTAGATGCCATAGGTCCCAAAGCTGCTAACTTTACAGGATCTTTAATCACTTCAATAGACGCTATATTATTCGGGTTAAATGCAGATAGTACATCTGTAGCTGTCCCTATTGGGTTAAAGTCGTATTTCTGTACGTCATACACAAATGGATTCTGTTTTATCTGAGGAACACCGTCAATAAAGACAGCAGCCTGTTGATCATACAACTCTCTGTTGCTTAACAGTGGACTGCCAATACCATGTACAAAAATATTGGAAAGCGTCCCAGGCTCTCCCGTCGGTTCTTGAACATATATGCCTGCAACATTGCCTTTTAGGAATTGACCTACGGAAATATAAGGATGGCGTCCGATGTATGTCATAGGAACCTCATCAATACTGGCAATTGAATCCTTGATCGGAGCGCTCTTGAAAAGAGGTAAAGAATCTTTTAATGAAGAAGAATCTTTTTGTTGGTTTAAAGAATCCGTTTGCATTTGCGTCAACGTCGAATCCTTCTGTTGCGCTCCTGCATCCATCATTCCTCCTAAGCAGATTAATGGAAGGATCAACACTCTCATTATGCACGCTATATTTAACATTCTCATTCGTTAAATATTTTAGTTTTAACTTTTTCGTAATTATAATTGGCTAAGATTCCTTTATTTTCTCTTTCACTGTATAATCATTCCTTTCTCATACGCAAAATCTAAAATAATTTCATTTTGCATATACTATGTCAACAATCTGCAACAGTTTCTAAACAACACTTACCATCTTTCGGAAATAAAAGTATAGGGAAACTTTAAGAAAATATTAAGCAAACGTTTGCTCTATTTTTAGATAAATTTTAATAAAATCCCTCATAGCCTAATTAAATTGATTGAAGTATAGAGGTAACCAATATGTATATTTATGATTATCAATACTATATACTTATAAAAAATTGCTCGATTATATATCTGAATAATCTTCATGCTCTCCACTCAAAAAGACCATACATCTAGTAAATGTTTCTTATTTTTAATACAAAAAGAACACCATGGGCAAAATCAAACTAAGCGACATAAGTACACTTCCTATAAAATCCGCGTCCAAAACCAAGATTAAGGCAGCGACTATCAAAATAATTGAAGAAATATCAGAACTGCAAAACCTGTTGTATGCTACATCTCAATATTCGCTGTTGGTCATATTGCAGGGCATGGATGCAAGCGGCAAGGACGGAACTATCAAAAGTGTATTCAGTGCGGTCAACCCGCAGGGAGTGGAAGTTCATTCATTCAAAGTGCCGACAGAACTAGAAGCGTCGCACGATTTTCTCTGGCGTATCCATCTACAAGCGCCCGAAAAAGGCATTATCAAAATATTTAACCGCTCCCAATACGAAGACATACTGGTGACACGCGTCCACAAAAACATCGACGACGCTATAGCAAAAAAGCGGATGCAGGCAATCAATAATTTCGAACAGCTTTTAATGGACAACAAAACCATTCTGTTGAAGTTCTACCTTCATATTTCGCACGAGGAGCAGTTGAAACGGCTGAACGAAAGGCTCAACAATCCCGAAAAGAAATGGAAATACAACGGCAGTGACTTTAAGGAGTCTGTATATTGGGATGAATACCAAAAAGTGTACGAGGATGCGTTCAACAACTGCAACCATCCGGAATGGAACGTTGTTCCGGCCGACAAGAACTGGTACAAGGAGTATATCGTTGCAACCAAAGTCCGTGATGCACTCAAATCGCTGAACCTCCAATATCCGTCGATAAAAAATATTTAGGAAATATACACTATTTATACCTTTGCGTCGTTATACCTAACAATTAACACAAATAAAAACAACTTGATATGGGCTTCGTTAAAGAATTTAAAGATTTTGCATTTAAAGGCAACGTTGTCGATTTGGCTGTCGGTGTCATCATCGGTGGTGCATTTGGAAAAATTGTCTCCTCATTGGTTGACGATGTTATCACTCCACTATTACTGAATCCTGCCTTGAAAGCAGTAGGTGCGGAAGATATTTCCAAACTTGCCTGGAACGGTGTGAAATACGGTAATTTTCTTTCATCCGTTATCAGCTTCCTATGTATTGCCATCGTATTGTTCTGGTTAATCAAGGGCGCCAACAAATTGAACAAGAAACAAGAAGAAGCTCCTGCTCCAGACCCAGGACCAAGCTCTACAGACAAATTGCTGATGGAAATCAGAGACCAGTTGAAAAACAAATAGGTTTTCCATCCATACTATATTTTCAATCCCGAGTAACATCGGGATTTTTTTATCGCCATATCGTAATCGGTCTTATTTGGGTTAAATCCCGCTTGTGTCGGTAACGAAAATTGCATTCCTTGGTTTTAATTTTTACTTTTACCTTTTTACTTTTGCAAAAACAGTCCGTTGAGTACCATTAATTATCAAATAAAGCTCCCACAATTTGAAGGTCCGTTTGACCTGCTTTTGTTTTTCATCGAAAGGGACGAACTGGATATCTACAACATTCCCATCAACAAAATCACGACTGATTTTTTGGACTATGTACACCATCAGGAACGGCTCAATATAGAACTCAGCAGCGAGTTCATCCTATTCATTGCGACCTTGATGCGTATCAAGGCCAAAATGCTGTTGCCAAGAAAAGAAGTGGATGCAGAAGGTAATGAAATCGATCCGCGTCAGGAGCTGATTGACAAACTCCTGGAATACAAAAAATACAAACAGGCAGCCGTCGACCTTGCAGAGAAAGAAGCCTTGCGTCTATTGATGCAAAAACGCGGCAATATCCAAAAAGAACTGCTGAGTATTGGCGAACAAGCGTCTGAAGGCACGGAAATTCAAACGCTGACACTCTTTCGTCTGATGAAGACTTTCGAGAAAGTAATGCAGCGACTTCAGAAAAAGAGCAACCGCCCCGTTCATACCGTAGTCAAGTACAACTACACGATGGAAGGTTCGCGTGAGTATCTGATGAGCGACATCAAGGCACAACATACCGTTTCTTTTGAAAAAGTGTTCTCCATTTGCGAAAGCAGAATCCACGCTTTGTTCTTGTTTCTTTCCCTATTGGAACTCGCACAGATGCGATTCATGACCGTATTGATCGGTGAAGGCCGCAACAATTTTATCATCGAGTGGAACGACAACCGCGACGAGGAAATCGCAGACTTAAGCCTACCGGAAAATACGTTTTCAGAAGACGAAACGATTATCATATAAGGATTTCGCAGTTAGATTTTTGTCTAAAAAATCTTTGATATCTTACAACTGTATATCGTACAGCAGCATATATATTGTATTTTTTACAACATAAAAAAACTTCAATTTTTGTAGCTTTAATTTTTTGTAAAAAATACAATAATTAAAGTTTTAGAGCAATTGATTTTGTAGATTTATAGTCTAAAATCAATGTTTTATGAAAGCCTTAGTTTACCACGGAGACCATGACATCAAGTTAGAAGAAGTAGGTCAACCTTCCATCCAAACGCCCAAAGACGCAATTGTAAAAATCGTAAAAACGACCATTTGCGGTACGGACTTGGGTATCTACAAAGGGAAGAATCTGTACATGAAAGACGGGACTATACTTGGTCATGAAGGAGTGGGAATCATCGAAGAAGTCGGCGATGGTGTTGTCAACTTCAAGAAAGGAGACAAAGTCATCATTTCGTGTATTACATCCTGCGGCACGTGCGACAATTGCAAAAAACAACTATATGCGCACTGCAAGGACGGCGGCTGGATTTTATGGCATCTCATCAACGGAACACAGGCGGAATACGTACGCATTCCTTATGCGGACAACAGCCTTTACAAACTACCGCAAAATATCGACGACGAAACGGCTGTCATGATTTCGGATGCATTGCCTACTGGTTTTGAAATTGGTGTATTGAACGGGAAAGTTCAACCCGGAGACGCGATTGCAATAGTGGGCGCAGGTCCAGTCGGATTTGCGTCATTGCTGACTGCTCAGTTCTTTTCGCCTTCCGTTATTATTGTCGTGGACTTGGACGACAATAGATTGGACATGGCTTTGAAAGCAGGTGCAACCCATGTCATCAATTCAGGAAAAGAAGATGTTGCTGCTCGCGTCAAGGAAATCACCGGAGGAGATGGTGTGGACGTTGCCATCGAAGCAGTAGGTTTGCCTCCTACTTTGACAGTCTGTGCAGACATTGTGAAACCCGGTGGAAATGTTGCTAATGTGGGCGTACACGGAAAACCTGTTGAATTAAAAATGGAAGAACTCTGGATTAAAAACATCAATATCTCCATGGGATTGGTCAATTCCAATACGATTCCGCAACTTATCAAAGCTGTCGGCAGCAATAAGATTAACGTAGGCTCACTTATCACTCATAAGTTCAGTTTAGGTGAGATTGAAAAAGCTTACGATGTGTTTCTCAATTCGTCGCGAGAGCATTCCATGAAAGTGATTGTTGCGCCGTAGATATACTATTAACTTAACAATAAAGGGCAGCTCAGAATTATTATAAGCTGTCCTTTTTTATTGGTTTGTAAAAAAGTATTTATTCGCAAGGAAGCAGGGAGTCGTAGGAAGGTAAAGAATCAACTGCGATATACTTAAACTCCGTTGCTAAGCCCCG
>JAATFC010000230.1 GCA_015655435.1 Chitinophagales bacterium
CGTAAACTCTTCGAAAACGAAGCGACTATACAATGCAAAGTCGTTCCTGAAAAAGAAACGGAAGCTATTAAATACAAGGACTATTTCGATTTCTCCGAACCCATATCAAAAGTCCCTTCGCATCGTGTATTGGCGATTCTGCGTGGGTTTTTGGAAGGTTTTTTACGTGTGAGTATTGGACCCGACGAAGAAAACGCACTATATAGTATTGAAAAATCCTATTTGAAATCGGGTTCTAACCCAAGCGTGGAGCAGGTGAAAAAAGCCGTAAAAGACGCTTATCGCCGACTGTTGCAGCCGAGTCTGGAATCGGAGTTCCGCACATTATTGAAAAACAATTCGGACGAGGAAGCTATCAATGTTTTTGCGGAAAATCTTCGCCAACTTCTGCTGTCTTCGCCATTGGGAAGCAAGCGGCTATTGGCTATTGACCCGGGCTATCGCACAGGATGTAAGGTTGTTATATTGGACGAAACGGGCGAACTGAAAAAAACGGGTCTTATTTACATACACGAAAAAAATCACAAACTACAGGAAGCTGAAAATACGATTCGTGGTTTGGTGGCAGAGTATGGAACTCAAGTGATTGCTATTGGTGACGGAACGGCGGGAAGAGAAACGGAAGGGTTTATCAAGTCTTTGAAATTAAATCTTCCGGTGTTTTTGGTCAATGAAGACGGAGCTTCCGTGTATTCCGCATCGGCTACAGCGAGGGAAGAATTTCCGGATGAAGACGTAACGGTGAGAGGCTCGGTTAGTATTGGGCGGCGGTTGATGGACCCGTTGGCGGAGGTCGTTAAAATAGACCCTAAAAGTATTGGCGTTGGTCAGTACCAGCATGATGTCAATCAGGTTAGACTAAAGGATAAACTAGACCAGACGGTTATTAGTTGCGTGAATACTGTGGGCGTGAATCTCAATACGGCAAGTAAGCATCTGTTGAGTTACGTCAGTGGTATCGGACCAAGTATTGCCGAAAATATCGTTCGTTTCCGAACGGAAAACAAGGGTTTCAAAAATAGAAGTGAACTGAAAAAAGTGGCAAGGTTGGGAGACAAAGCATTCGAGCAATGCGCTGGATTTCTCCGCATTAAAAACGGAACAAATCCTTTGGATGAAAGTTCCGTCCATCCGGAATCTTACGCAGTCGTGGAAAAAATGGCGGCGGACTTAGGAATGGAAGTCAAAGAATTGATTGGAAATGAAGAAGCCATCAAAAAAATACAGCCTAAATCATACATTTCCGAAGAAATCGGCGAACTTACTATAAAAGATATTTTGTCCGAACTGAAAAAACCGGGACTCGACCCACGCAGCGAGTTGGAACAGTTTGAATTTGCCAATATATTTTCTTTGGAAGATGTGCAAGTCGGTATGATTGTCCCCGGTATTGTTACCAATCTGACACGTTTTGGTGCGTTTGTGGATATTGGAGTGAAGCAGGATGGTTTGGTACACGTAAGCGAAATCTGCCACCGTTATATTTCCGATCCAAATGAAGCACTAAAACTGAACGATAGGGTCAATGTGAAAGTATTGGAAGTTGACAAATTGCGCAAACGTATTTCGCTTTCCATCAAGCAGACAGAAGAAGCTCCTTCCAATAATCAAAGAAAGGACAAAAATCGTCCTACTAAATCCCATACTCCGGAAAAAGAAATGTAGATGGGCGATGCCTTGTCCGCATTGAAAAAGAGGTTCGGAAACTAGTCAGCTAATTTTTGAATAGAAATTTCAAGAGACTAAACAGCTTCATTAATAAAAATTGAGGGTTGAAAATTTAGTGTACTAAATTTTCAACCTTTTTTCCAAAGACGATCAAGAACTTAGGAAAAATTAAAGAATACGGAACTGGAAAATATTAACTTTAATAAGAAGTGGTAGAATTTATTGAAATCCGATAATCAATATCTCTTACAAAGAATTTATATTGGCGTCCATCCAAGCCAACCTCCCGTCAATCCATTGCTTTAGATTGTTTATTTCACCGTCATAAGAACCATAAGCTACGGGAGCTGCGCCTTGTATAATGGTATTTAATATTGGCCAGATTGTAAAATTTTGCTTCTGGGATTCATTTAGATTATTGGACATTGCGTCTACCATAATGTCCAGAGAGTCGAGATTTGTTCGCATCTGTTTCCATCGGGCAATTGTAAGATTTTTAAAATATGGATCTTGCAACAACCTAGAAAACCACGTGCCAGTCGTAGCCATGTACCAACCCGTATTGAGATTGTTGCCGTTATAACTTGTATTGCCAAAAGCAATATCAAAATCCCATATCGGTCCTATGTTCAACAACGAATCCTTGTCTTTGAACATATATGTACTAGACCAAAAATCGGCATCGTTGTTTCGACTAAATTCATTTACCAGAAAATAGTCGACAAAGGACGTTGGATTGATGTATTTTCTGTATCCATTGGCGAGATCTATAAAGCTGCTGCCATACAACGCATTTTCTGCGGTACTTACATAATTACTGATATATGCTAACTGATCTGTCGTTATTTTAGACGGGGAGTGTACGACTAAGCTATTGTTTTGAGAGGTCGTTGCAAAACGTACATGGTCATCGTCTTCCAGTTTGTTGTCTGCTTCGAGCAGATAGCCTCCGGTCAAGTCATCACCCGTCTCATCAGAGGTACTCATCTTGTGTATATCCAGTCGCGACTTGTCTTGCTCTACCTCTTCCGTTAATTGATAGTTGCCAATGTATGAGCCGTTTAAAACAACTTCTACAAATTGGGAAGATGGAGTCCACTGCATTTCAAACATATGACCTAGCTGGAATGCCAGATAGTTTCTCAACAGTGTTTTGTCGTCGTAATTAGCCAAAAGAATCCAATTGGTTGCCGTCGGCATACCCAGCAATGGGCTTTTGGAATCCAATATCATTTTGTAGGGGAGTTTGGGGAAGCCGGCGGTAGTATTTCCATGTACAAAATAATAAGCACTTCCTGTATAGCTGGCGAAATGGGTAGTATTGGAATCAATACTGACCGTACCAACCACAGAGTCTATTTTGCTGGTAATGGATTGGTTGCCATTTGTGTTGATATAAACAATAGGCAGTCCGGTAAAGTGTGCAAGGTTGACCGTATAGGATTCCGTAATGGAATCGGCAGTTAGGTCAATCTTAACAGGTTTTGAAAAATCCGCTTTCACTGCATTGATATCCGATATGTCTTCC
Source organism: Chitinophagales bacterium (assembly GCA_015655435.1). Classification (GTDB taxonomy): domain Bacteria; phylum Bacteroidota; class Bacteroidia; order Chitinophagales; family Chitinophagaceae; genus Rhizosphaericola. The sequence continues at coordinate 3,197 of JAATFC010000230.1, forward strand.
CCGTTTACCTTTACCGATACGCCTGATTCATTAAGCGTAAGGCTTGCGACAAGCGTACTCGCGTCAGTATTTAACGGATAATAGCCGGAGGCTGTATCTTCGGAAAGCGAACAGGATATGCTGTTGCTTAACTGCTTTGGATTGTTTTGTGTATTAAAAACGACCGAGACCAATTCAGGAGCGGAAGATGCAACATCATTGGAAAGGTCTTTTTTACAAGAAGCGGCACTGCAGATTACAATGACGAAACAGATCCAAATTTTAGTAAACCAACTGAAATACTGCATCAAGGAATCGTTGTGGGGTAATTGTAATATGTAAATGCTCGTCAATACATAGACTGTCGGAATGTATGAATGCTTAATGGTGTGATATTTTCTTAATGTCATTTTTTAGTCGAAAAAAAATAACATCTTTAGCAATAAAATTATGCGCTATGTCCAATACAATCCATATTCGCCCAGCTCAACCTGAAGATGCAATATTCGCGGCGCCTTTAATCTGTGAAGCCATGGGCTATTTGGTTGGAACGTTTACCAATGGGAGAGATGATGCCGGACAAGCTTTGTTTGAGCATTTTTTTCAAGAAACAAATACGCAATACAGCTATGAAAACTGTCAAATAGCTGAATATGGTGGGAAAAGCGCAGGCATGATACTTACTTATGACGGAAAAGAACTTCAATCGCTGCGACAACCGTTTTTGGACTACCTGAAAATGCATTTCAATACACAGTTCGATGCTATAGAAGACGAAACGCAGGAAGGGGAACTCTACATTGATTGTCTGGCTGTATTGCCCGATTTTAGAGGAAAGTCAATCGGTTCTGCATTGATAGATGCGGCCATTGAAAAATCCAAACAGCTTCATCTCCCTGCCACGGGTCTGCTCGTTTCCGTTTATAATGAAAAAGCGCTGAACCTTTACCAAAAAATAGGCTTTGCAAAAAAAGAAAGTAAGGCTTTTGCCGGTGGAGAATATTTTCATATGCAGTTTGTCAATAGTTAATTTATCGTATCGTGGTACGATATTCTTAATTATCGCATTATAATACGATATTTTAAATTATCGCATCATAGTGCGATATTTGTTATCTTTATGAAAAATTAGGACAATGATTGCTGTAGTGACAGGAGACATAGCCAATTCGCGGCGTATTAAAAATACGGATTGGGTGGAGCAACTTAAGACTATATTGAAAAAGTACGCTCCACGAAATCGGTGGGAAATATTTCGGGGAGATAGTTTCCAGTTCGAGGCCAACGGAGATACTGTGCTATTAATTTGCTTTCAGCTAAAACTGGAACTGACTCTTTTGAAAATGGACGCAAGGATGGCGATCGGTATAGGAGAGCAGAACTATAAAGCGAAAAAAGTAACGGAAAGTAATGGGACGGCCTATATTCGTTCGGGAGAGGAATTTGAAAATTTGCAAAAAAGAAAATTAGGAATACAGACAGGCAATGACGATACGGACAAATACTGGAACATGACGCTCGACCTTGCCATGTTGTCGGCAGACCGCTGGACAGTCAATACGGCCGAGTTGATTTTGCTTGCACTTTCTAACCCAATGCTCAATCAAAAAGACATAGCTGCCATGACTCATCGAAAATCGCAAAGCAATATCAGTGCTTCCCTCAAACGCTCGGGCTACCACGAAATAGCCAATATGATTCAATTGTTCAGCCAAAAAATATATTCCAAATGATACAGCTAATCATTTCCCTTATGTTGGCGCACATCATCGGCGATTTTGTATTGCAGCCAGACCAATGGGTAAAAGAAAAGGAACGTAAAAAGATCAGGTCTGGGTATCTATTGCTCCATGTTTTGCTGCATTTGGTTTTAATGGTTGTGTTTACGGGGGTTCAGTTTAAGTATTGGTTGGGGATATTAATCATAACTGTTTCACATTACTTATTGGATTTGATAAAGTTATATTGGGATAAAAAAAAGAGAATATCTGCTTTTGTATTGGACCAAGTGTTGCATATAACTATCATTATAGCCGTTGCATGGGGATATTTTCCTGATTCACATTTGCCATGGGAACGTATATGGACACCTCAAAGTCAATTGTTATTGGGCGCCATATTGACGGCAACATTTGTCGCGTCTATCTTCATCAAAGTATTATTGCAAAAATGGAGCATCCGTCTTATCAAAACCGATAAATCAGCCGCTGATGCCGTTAGTAACAAGGCTGGACAATATATTGGAATATTGGAGCGGTTGTTTATTTTTTACTTCGTAACAATAGGTTTTTGGGGAGGAATTGGATTTTTGCTTACCGCAAAATCTATCTTTAGGTGCAATGACCTTTCCCGTGAAAATGACCGGAACTATACCGAATATATCATTATCGGAACGTTTATTAGCTTTGCTTTTTCAGCTATTATTGGACTGATTTACAATTATTTGAAAGGGGTAATTTGAATTTTTTATTCACTCCATGAAAACCAAGCGAGATATCATATTACTATTTGGGTAATTCTGGCCTACGCATCTTGTACTGTGTGGCGGTAATTGCATTGAGAAACGAGACGAGTGCCTGTTTTTCTTCAACTGTGAGACCGAGTGGCTGCATCAAAACATCCGTTTTAGGATACAAAGTATCAGACTTGTCCTTATTTTTCTCATCCAGCATGTGCATACCACTATTGTACATATTGATGACTCCATCGATATTGTCAAATAGACCATTATGCATCCACGGTCCCGTTTTCATGACATCCCGGAGTGATGGTGTGCGGAAACGACCTACGTCAGAAGCTTTTTTGGTGACATAATATCTTCCTAAATCTTCGTATTTGCGCTTGTAGTAAGTCAATCCGATATTGTGGTATTGGTCGTCTGTGAAATAGGTACCGTAGTGACAGTTCATACAACGAGCCTTGCCTCTGAACAGGTCAAGACCTTCGATTTGTTCGTCTGTTAAGGCGTCGAATTTGCCATTTACAAAATTGTCAAAACGACTTTGACGCGGCTTGATGACTAGTTCGAATGCCTTTAGCGCATCCAGTATCAACGATAGACTTATAGCTTGGTTGCCGTATACTTTCTTGAAAAAGGATTTGTAACCGTTTATGTCAGAAATTTTTTGGGGTAGCTCCGCCGTATTCATATTCATCTCGTGGTGCATACCCAGAGGACTTATAGCCTGATCTTCCAAGGTCATCGATCTTCCGTCCCAAAAATAAGTACCGTGAATTGCCAGATTGTAAAGTGATGGTGTATTGCGCGTTCCCTGCAAATGGTCATTGCCTAGCGATACACGGCGTGCGTCACCCCATGCCATTTCTGGATCGTGGCAACTGCTACAGGAAATCTGGTTGGAATTGGAAAGTCTTGGATCGAAAAACAGCAATTGCCCCAACTTTACCTTGGGATCACTTTCTACTTTTAACCAAGATGTATCAAAAGGCATGGCCGCCAATTCCTTATAGGCAACACCTTTGTCTATATTGGGACGAGGCCATTGTGCGATAGGTCTTGCATACAATATACGGAGAGAGTCGGTATTAACTGAAGTATTATGTTCTTGAGTATCATCATTATACCAAGAGGTAGTAAGTACCCCCAACGAAAGAACGACGAATATAATTAAACAGGTTTTTCTCATTTTTGGAAAAATATCTTCTTGTTTTGCATTTTGCGTGCAAAGGTATAATCATTTATAAATTAAGAAAAATGTAAACAACCTTATTATTACATTGCTAAAGATATATTTGAAATCCAATATGGATACCGTATTGACTTTTGCCTTTGTAAATTGGAGAATAGACTTCGGATGGAAGGTCGCTGCCCTGCAACTTGTATTGATGATTGAAGTTCAGAAAAAAAGAAGCACTCGTCTTGTTCCAGAACTTTTTCAACAAATAAGCCACTTCTCCGTGTAAATAGCTGAATGTACTTGCTCGGTAATCATATTCCGGATAGGCAATGCTGCGTGTAAATTCATTGACTTGGTTTTCCGGTACGGATAATTCGCCATCTAATGGTTTAATAATACCGGGTGACAAACGTATTGTCCACATGTTGTCTCCCATATGCCAATATTTTCCTATAGACAATACTGCTTTCAATACTTTGTTGGTTAGATGGTGATAGGACAAATAATCCATTTTGTCTATGGAAACGTAATGTGCGTCCATACCTATTTCCTTATCGACGTTGCCGTTTTTTTTCCAGACAAGCTGATAGCCGCCGGCGAAAGTGTGTTGACGGTAGCGATAGTTAGTGCCGAGAGGTATTTCAGTGAGGTAGCCGTTGCCTCGGATATCCTCAGCTTCTAACGTAATCCAATGTTGCAGTCTTTCATTTTCTTTGAAAAACAAGGCTTGGATTTGGTTCGTGTTTTTTTTATACTGGCTGTGAATGTTTTTTGTTGAAATGCCTTTGGATGAGGAGTCGTATTGGATAAAGTTTTCCCTATCAGTATGCAGATGCTGTAAGAATCCTTTCAATGACCATCCAGACAAAACCGTACTGAAATCCGCTCTCCAACCGTTCTCTTTTGTATAACTTTTTGTATAGGCGGCAGTAGCTGCGCTTTTACGGCTGATGTAACCGTAACCATCATTAATGTATAGTTTTCTTTCTGGGTATAGCTCGCTATTTGAAAACATTTTGCTTTTATAGGTAGTACCTATCGTTTCGTCTATATGTCCTGTAAGGTAAGTAAAGCCGATATAGCTACGGTCTAGTTTGTATGTTAGGCTAAGATGGTGTAACAGATGGAAGAACGTAATGTCCACACGAGGGTCGACCAATCCATAATAATGATGGTAATCGTAATCGGCAGTATATCCTGCATATAGTACGGGCAACAATGCATACGTACCACCTGCCATGGCGTTAAACATTTGCCGGCGATACTGTCCAGCCTTGGTGGCGAAATAAGTAAAAGGTGCGTCCGGCGTAGACTGTTCACTTAGGTTATTGGGCAAACTATCCTCATAGTCCATCTCATAGTTGAATCGTCCGGTTATCTTGATTTTACCGAAAGTCTCCACGCCTTCCGTATACAAACCAAACATGGAAGAAAAATCAGCTTCCGTCGGAAGTTTGAAATTTTTTTTCTGCTGACTATAGTGAAACCTTAAAAGAGATAATGCCTGCGTCGAGTCAGCGACCAATTGCGTTGCTGACTGTTGCATCCATTCATTTCTAAGTCTGCTTCCCTTATAGAGATAAAGGCTGTCCCCAGATTTTTTTGAAAGATTGGAGACAAGTCCTGCTCGTTGGTTCATATTCCATTCCGACGACAATATGTTCAACGTATCACCAAGTGTACCTATCTGTGCGTGCGATCCGAGACACAGATAGGTAAGTAAAAATAACAATAAACCAATACGCATGAATCTTTCCATTTGTTTTATAGTACCTCAAAAAGCGTATAGCTTTTTGAGGTCAGCTTTTTTATTTTGTAGTAAAGGACGCATCGGATTTGGATGGGTCGGCTTTTGCTTTAGTAGAAAAATCTTCAGCCGAATTATTGGTATCCATCAATATTCTACGACCATTGACGGTCTTTGCTGTTTTTCGGATCAGTGACTGAGAGGAATATTGGCCACCAGCGACGAAGGTACCGGCTGCATCCAGATTTATTGGTAAACGTTTGGCTGTTCTATCATCCACATTTGGCGTTAAGATTTCTACCGCGTCCAGTACGTTAGGTTTATACACTTGCAATCCGCTGTTTGTGCTAGATACAATTGTAGCCGCTGTAGGGTCTGGATATGCGTTCCATTTAGTTGCATCACTGGAAGACCTAAACATCACGAAATCCTCTCTACCTGGAGCGTCAAAAGTCCATTCTTGCCCATTGGAGATAAGCACATCTAAGTTGGGAACCAAAGGGTTGTCGATGTCCCAGCGATATGGAGTGAAAGCTGTCGTTCCTGTATAGATGGATTGACGATAATTGACCAGATAAGCTTCGAATGCAGCTCCACTTAGGTCAACAGTAAGCTCAGGATTAGTAATACCTTGTGTCTTCCCACTATTATCTGTGTAAGGTTTTGCGTGGTTAATCGCAGTTGCTGCGACAACAATGCTCTGACCCGGTTCAAGCGGATGTTGCTTGCCTGTGCCGGGAATTCTGAACAAGTACCTGAAATAAAGATAGTCCTTGTTTAGGTCTCCCGTGCCTGTAATTCCTATGGAATTGTTCCAGTCAAAAGAGTTTTTACCGAGCCCACTGACATCTGTAAGTTTTTTGTTATTGCTGAATGTATTGCCAATGTATAAGCTATCTAAGTAGATCGTATCATTAGAATTGTTATAAATCTCAACAAAAACGTCCCTGAACGCAGCTCCGGTAGATGTATTGGATCCTGCATAATACAACTGTTTAAATACCAAATCGCCAACCTTTCCGGAAACTAACTTTAGTTGAAGCGTTTTTGTTTCATAGACGTCTTCCGTCGTACTTGCATTATAAGACACATCTACTCCTGTAGAGACGTTGGTCACTAAGTAGAAACTATCAGCGGTGTAGGTCTTTGCTGCTGTTACCGTGTATCTACCTGGTGCTATATTGCCAAAAGTTGCTGCACCGTTTGCATTGGTGGAAATTTTATAAGATTGTCCACTCAATAGATTAGTAAGCGTGATATTGATATTTTCTTTAGAAAGTCCCAATGCACTATCGTCCGCGCTATAAGACATTGCTACAGAGAGACTGACCGTTGGCACTGTAGTGTCATTGTCATTCTTGGAGCAGCTTGCAAAGCAGAGCAATATTGCAGTGATTAAAAACAAAAAGTGACTCTTTTTCATTATGATTTGATTTTTATATTGAACAAAATATTTTACAATTGAAAAGATGCTCCGACTGTGATACTAATCGGTTTATAAGAATAAGAACTAAAGACGTTATTTTCATAACGGAACATAGTTGTCTTAAAATTGAGAAAGTTGTATGCGCTTAATGAAAGTCTTATCTTTTTTCTGATTTCTTTGGCCACGCGTATATTGAGGTTCCAAAATCCTTTGGAAGCAGAATAGGATTTACCGTCTTGCTGTGTTTTTCTCAATATTGTATATTCCTCATTTTTAGCTTCTACATCAGACAACAAAACCGTAGTGCCATCAAATCTGGTGTAGCCTCGCGGATAGATATTGCGTGCGTCCCAATGCTGTTGGGTAACCGGCTCGTAATCTGCGATAAGATTGACAATGAAACCTATTTGAGGAATATGAGTGTTGGTTGATATCGTATAAACAGCGCTCCCGACTACCCTAGGTAAGGTATCGTAAAATATATACATATATCCTTGTTGTGCTTGTGCTAAATTAGAGGCAACAGTATTGATACTATTTGTGCCTCTATACGTGCTTTTAGTAAGTCCTCCTCGTAGGCTTATGGATGTTGCAATAGCCTTTATCTCATTGGACTGGAATGAAAATTGAAAGCCCCAATCCGTGGAATTGAGCCCATTGTTCATCCGTCTACGAGATAAGTCATAGATGATGCTTTGGTTACCCGTGGGGAAATAATGTATTGTACTGTCTTTATTGATGGAATAGTTGTATTCCGGCACGTAAAATGGAACAAATTCTGAGAAGGCATTGAAACCATTGTCATTTTTCTTATAAAAAAGATCCAATGATAGATTCCCTATTTTTTTGGATACGTAATTAATTACTTGTTCCCATTGTTGTGAAGCAGCCATTTTTAGTTTACGGTTATCTGCTTCTATTTTTTTTGTATAGACTAGATAGACGCTATTTTTAGTGTAGCCTGTATAAAGGCTCAGTAAAGGTATATCAAAAAAAGTAGGAGAAGGGTACATATCAGCCAGTGAGGGCGATTTCAACGACAATCCATAAGATGTGCTGAAATTCCAGTGCTCATCCAGTATGTAATTGAAACTAACGCGTGGCTGTGGATTGCCCCTGCCTGCCTGCAGGTTCCAACGTGTACCTATATTGATTGAATAAGGTCTATCAAACAATTTACCCCGAATGTCATCCTGTATGTAAAATCCTATATTCGCCAAAAAATCCACATTGTCCTTATAGCTAAATGGTCGTTCATTTATACTACTTACGTCGACCCACCGTGGGGCATTGGGATTGACAATATTACCTCGTCCTAGATTGCCAGAAGTGCTGTATGAAAATCCAAATCCAATCTTATGCTGCGCCCCAAGCCACTTGAGCGACTTGGTATCGATGTCTATATTGTTGCTAAATGATACAGGTTTCCCATCTATTTCTTCCACTGCCATATAGTTGCCAGGGATATAATATCCTTCGTATACGCCCGTTGTGTCTTTGTCGGCAATGCCTTTGGGTAATCCGTTGATTAAATATTGAGTATAGCTATGTTGGATACCGTAGGAATAGCTAAAGCTGATAGATGCTCGACTTAAGAAAGACTTCTTGAAATTGATATTGGTAATATTGCTCAATCTTAGATTTCTACGTTTGGAATAGCTGCTCTTTTGATTGTCATCATCCGGGTCGGCATAAACTCTATCTAGATTGCCGTCGAGGTTGAGCGTCAGCGAATTTGTCCATGTTTTTCCTCCTGCTACAGACCATTTGATACTTCCGCTGACATTACCATACGATTTAAGGTTGTCTCGTGGGTCGTCAAGGCTTTTCGTATAACCCAAACTATAATTGATGGCGCCCCATTTGGGTTGGAGATTAAAACCTTTGGATAAGGAAAGAGAAACGGAGCTGCCATTAAGATTTGTCGTTAGGCTGTACGGTGTAGCACCAGCTTTAGTTGTAATAAGAATCGCTCCATTGCTGAAGTCTCCGTAGCGAGCTGATCCAACACCTTGTATTACCTCAATTTTTTCTATATTGGAAATAGGTATATCACGAAGGTCAAATCCGTTAAAAGTGACATCAGACGTCGTTGTCTGCCCATTATTGACCAAAGACCCTCCCGTTCCCCTATAAGAGAAATTGCGAGCCTGCATATTCGTCTCATTGTTGATACGGATGCCATCAATAAAAATTGCAATTCCAAATGAATTGTTCATGGCATCAGCTCCGGTAGCACTTGTCCTCAGCGTAAGTGTTTGCGGGCTTTGCAAGTCAGGAGCGGAAGTTTTCCGACCAGGGAGCGAATTAAGTACGTCCATTAAAGAAAATGCCTGCATCTGCCTGATTGCTTCTTCATCAAAAACAATGGAAGACGCGGAATTGAGTTTTTGGACAACACCTGTAACGACTACCTCTTTCAGTGTAAGACTCAGGTTCTGCAAAATAAACCGAAGAGGTCGACGGTAATCTTTCTTATAGAGTTGTATCGCTTGTGGAGATTTGTCCGCGTAGGATACATTTAACGTCAAACTGTCGTTAGTAAAATAGGAAAGGTCGCTGAAGCTGAACTGCCCATTGTTATCCGTTTTTACCGATTGAAGAGGTTGTCCATACAACAGCAAATCCACTGTAGCAAATGATAAGGCTCGATTGTTTGCGTCCACGACGATACCATGTATACCTACCAGGCTATCGTTCTGAGCATATCCATTAATGAGGAAAAATAAAAAAGGAATTATGGTTGAAAATAGTTTACGAAAAAGCATCCTACTAATCTGTTAAAGTTTGCAAATTTCTTTAACAAAACACTAATGCATTTACGAAATGCGGAATTTTTCTAGTTGGGCTAATCTTATTTTCCGCGCTATTGGTATTTCTAGTTGCTAAATCGTTATAATCTGTCAAAAGACTATCACTTTATGTGGATATTCCCGTGCATAGTTTTCCACAAGTTGGTTCATGTATTGGAAAGTAGTATAGCGCTTCAGTTGCTCAACGACAGTTTCTGCTTGTTGAGAACTTTCCATATTGTCCACATAACCCATTCCGGCAAAATTGCCACTGTCAAACCACACGCAGCTTTTCTCGTCCGGATTTCTTCCTTTGTCCACAATTAAAAAAGACGGAGCGTAATCTTTCAGAGGACGGATGGCATCCTGTACACGCACGTTGTATGAGTCCGCATCTTCCTGCATCATGTGGCAGGAAAAACAAGTTGCGTCAAGATTACATTTGCCCAACATGCAACGGCTAGGGCAGAGGGTAAAATCGCGCACGATGTGATGCAGGAAATCCCGTCCGTCTTCCTCAGAATAAAAAGTATGTAAAGCAATCTGGTTGCGGTTGATGCGACCGACCACCAGACGGATGAATCCATCTTGGTCTTTGTAGTCAATCAAACCGTATTTCGGTTCGAAGCGTTTTAAGGCTCGGTTATATTTGGGCCAAAGGCGTTTGATTTCGGCAGCTTCCAGCAGAAACGCCATTAATTCTGTGGCGCATTCTTCATGGCTCAGATGATGGATTTCCTGCAAAAAATGTTGCCGTTGCGGACCAAAATTGGTTCCGGTAAAATGTTGTGCAACACGCTTTTTGATATTGAGTGCCTTACCAACATATATGGGCTTCAGCTTTTCGTTTAGGAAATAGTAAATGCCCGGTTTTTCAGGCAATTGGTCAAATTCTGATTTGGGTAATTGTGGCGGCAGTGTCTGTTCTTTTGTTTCGCTGGTCAGCATTTTGGCAATATGCCCTTTTTCGTCCCATTCCAACATCTTCATGAACAACAAAACCGTAGCATCGGCATCACCGCCTGCACGATGTCTATTGACCAATGGAATGTCTAAGGACTGACATAATCTACCCAAACTATAAGAAGGCAAACCCGGATGCACTTTTCGGCTGATACGAACGGTACAGAGTTTGGGAACTTTCAGCATGAAACCTACCTTTTCCAGAGCAAAACGAACGAACGAATAGTCAAAATTGACATTATGTGCTACAAAAACTTTACCGTATAGCAGACGATAAACATCTTCCGCTATTTCTCCGAAAGACGGTGCTTCCTCGACCATTTCGTTGGAAATACCCGTTAGCGATTCAATATGTCGAGGTATAAAACAATGAGGATTGACCAAAGTCTCATAACGCTCCAATATGTTTTTTCCATCTGTGATGACAATCGCAATATCCGTAATCCCACAGGCAGATGCGTGCCCACCTGTGGTTTCAATATCCACAATTGCATATTCCCTTACCGCTTTTCCTTTACTCAAAACCTACTTTCTTTGGCTATCAAAAGTAGTGGTTTTATTTGCTAAAAAAAATAGTAATACGTTATTTTACCAAATAATTTAGTTTAAAGGAAGACAAAAAAGAGGAAGCAACGGCTTCCTCTTTTGGTATATTAAATGAATAAAAACTTAGTTCATAGTGACATTAACAGAACCAGCCGAAGTTGTTGCCCTAAGAGCAATGCCGCCGCCGTTTGTTTTTCCTTTGACACTTGTTTTGGTGATAGTTCCTTGTAGTGAAACATTGGAAACATTCACACGGTCACCACGCAAGTCCAAATCATATCCTTTGTCTTTGGGAACTTGCAGGCTGATGCCACCGCCGGAAGTAGACAGACTTACACCTTTACCAGGGTCTGTAAATTCGGCACTGACAGAACCTCCGCTTGTAGCTGCTTCAGTTGTCGCAGCAATATCCTTTAATGTAATTGAGCCGCCAGACGTAGCAACGCTCAGTGTACCCGATACCGTTTTTGCGTTAATACTTCCGCCACTAGTCGCGGCTTTAACACTACCTTTAAGATTGCTGAGATGAAGGCTTCCTCCAGATGTTGCTACATTTAATTCACCTGCACTTTGTTTCAATGAAATAGAACCACCACTTGTCGCCGCGTTCAGCTTACCATCCACATTATCAATAGTCAGACTACCACCGCTTGTGTTCAGCTTTTCGTCGCCTTTTAGATTTAGGACTTGGATAGAACCGCCGCTGGTATTGATTTTGGAAGAAGTCTGCATTGGGACGATTACTTTATAGCTGATACTAACGCCATCGTTATTGTTACCCCAGATTTTGTTTTTGTTTTCCGCTTTTGCAAAAAGCTTGCTACCGCTAAGCCCGCTTTCGTAGTTGTATTTTTCCGCAATACGTTTTTTTGCTTCATCCAAGGATATGCTTTTTCCGTTATTACCGGAAACATACACTTCCAATACGGCTTCACCGCTGGTTGCTCCTTCTGCATAGATGGCGCCGCCGGAAGTGGATAATTCCAGATTCTGAACTGAAGACAGCGGAAAAGTCTTCCTTTCGAAAAGAACTTTGTTGTTGGTGTTGAATTGAGCCATTGCATTGACAGCAACAGTAGACAACAATACACTTGCAAATAATGCTCTCATAGTTACTATGTTTTTATATAAGACGCAGCATGAAGAAAAATGTTACAGAAAAAAGTGTACTATTTTTTCTCTGCTTCGAATTTTTCTTTGGTTAAGTCCAAATGCTTCTTAAACTTCTCAATATTGGGGTCGTAACCGTATCTGACATCGCTTAGAAGATTTTGATCGGTATCCATGAACATGTAAAGTGGTTGCACCAACATTCCAAACTTGGAAGATTCGTAGTCCTTTACTTTTTGTCCTAAAGTCGTGATTTCCTTTCCGTTCTTGTCTTTGTAAACCTGACTGGATGGCAAATCGGAATTTTCATCCACATATAAACTCACGATTACAAAATTGTTACGTAATCGGTCCAATACATCTGGATTGCTCCAGACTTCGTTTTCCATCTTGCGGCAATTGGCGCAGGAATGACCTGTGAAGTCCAGCATGATTGGTTTTTTCAAAATTTTTGCTGCTGCAATTCCTTCATCCAAATCATAATAGGTGGTCAGACCAAATGGCGCATCGTGCAATTTGTCCGTGTACAATTTCGGTGGCAGTACAGCATCATTGCCTGGTGTGGCGGATGCGTTGGAACGACCAGCCGCACCGATTTTATATTGGAGTTCGTTCAGGTTGAAATCCTGCGTATTGGTTGGTGGCAATAGTCCGCTCAAAGCTTTCAACGGCGCACCCCACAAACCGGGAATAAGGTAAACGCCAAAGCAAAATATCGCTATCGCAAAAAACAATCTCGGAATGGAAACGTATTTCAAATCGCTGTCGTGTGAAAATTTTATTTTCCCCAAAAGGTACATGCCTGCCAAAAGGCTCAATACAATCCAGATTACCAAAAATATCTCCCTGTCCAATAAATGCCAACCGTAAATCAGGTCGACATTGGACAAAAACTTCATCGCCAAAGCCAGTTCCACAAAACCGAAAACAACTTTTACGCTATTGAGCCAACCGCCGCTTTTGGGAAGGGATTTCAATAGGGAAGGGAAGAAGGCAAACAAAGAAAACGGTATCGCCAAGCCTGCACTCAGTCCCAACATTCCCAATACGGGAGCCATTTTGGCTGATGTGCCGCTCACTTGCGCCAATAAGGTACCGACAATCGGTCCTGTACAGGAAAAGGAAACAATCACCAATGTCAATGCCATAAAGAAAATTCCCAATAAGCCTCCTTTGCCTGATTTTTCGTCCGCTTTGTTTGCCCAAGAATTTGGCAATGCCAACTCAAACGCACCGAAAAACGAAATCGCAAAAATGATGAATATGGCAAAGAAAAGTATATTGGCGACGACGCTTGTTGCGATTTTGTACATCGCCGCCTGTCCGAATACTGCTGTAATGATAAACGTCGGAATCGTATAAATAAGTATAATGGAAATCGAATACCAAAGAGCGTTGCGTACACCTTGTGCTTTAGATTCGCTTTTCTTGAGGAAGAAACTTACCGTTACCGGAATCAGCGGGAATACGCATGGAGTGAAAACCATCACCAATCCTGCCAAAAAACAAATCCAGAAGATTCGTAACGGACTATTGCCACTTGCAGTCAAGTCGTCCGTGATATTAGGCGTCGTGCCGGAAGTTCGGTTGTCGGCTTTTTTGTCGATGCTTCCAGTCGATGGTGTTATTGCCACCGTGAAAGTCGTATCTCCCGTCGGAAAATCTTTTCCGATTTTTTGCATCCAACTTAATTTTCCTTTCACACGGATATCTTCCGAGCTTGGAATGGAAAGCAATTGGCTGATGACAACATTGTCTGTATAGAAAGAAGTCTGCGTCTGTATGTCGGCGTCATGTTCTGTTTGCAGCTTTCCGTCTTCCTTAACTGTGGTGTGGACATATTTGGTTATAGAAGTGTCCAATGTCAACGTGGAAGCGATATCATCGTCTGTTTTCTTTTGTGTAGTGTAGAATTTTGCGCCTGCCGGAATTTTGACCGTGATTTTCAAATCGACGGTTGAGTCGGAAACGCGCTGCGCCACAAAATCCATTTGAGGATTTTGAGCGTTTATGTTTGTTAGTAATCCAAACACAAAAAACAGGACAATCAATACTTTTTTCAAAATGGTCGTTTTTATTTGAGTCAGTTAAATAGTATAGCCGAATGGTATAGTATTAAAAAAGGTTCGCCCAATATGACAGGCAAACCTTTCTATATTTTTTAAAGTGTTAGACTTACAACTTAACACTAAATGATTCTTTGGACGGTGGGAGACATTCGTGGTCGTTGCAAATCATGTAGTCAACCGTTCCGCTAAGATTGGTGCCTGCATTGCCTTTTACCTTAACCAATTGGGTAAATGTAACAGAACCTGCATAGTACTTTACATCCATTCCAAAATTTTTGTCGTGAACAGTTTGCATTTTACCTTTTTCCAAAGTTTTGCCCGTCAGGGTAACCAATGGATTTTTTGTAAAAGTAAATTTAGTTGGAACTGGACCGTCTCCTTTCAAGTTTTGGGAATATATATGCCAAGGACTCGGTACGGTCGCAACGATAGTTACTTCATACACACCAGCCCCTTTTTTTACAGCAGAAGTCTTCCATGATACGGATTGGGCAAAAGCTCCAATAGTCAGGAAAGACAGAATAAACATGAATAAAACTCTTTTCATATTATGATTTTTACAAAGTTAAAAAAATACATCGTTGGTAAATTGTTAAACATTAAACCAATTGCAAGTACTCGAACACTTTGACTCCGTCCGTATTGCCTAGGATGAAAGAAGTTGCGCGCTCTGGATGTGGCATCATTCCAAAAACATTGCCATTCTTGTTTTTGATTCCCGCAATATTGTTGAGCGAGCCGTTCGGATTACCGTTTTCGGTTACGTTACCCTTTTCGTCGGTGTATCTGAACAGAATCTGTCCGTTTGATTCCAACTCCTCAATCAGTTTGCTATCTCCGTAAAAACGACCTTCACCATGGGCAATAGGAATCTTCAGGGTAGCAGTGGAAGGATTAGCAATATAAGTGTTTTGGCAAATGAATTTTTGGTTACTGTTCGCCAATAGTGCACCAGGCAACAAATGGCTTTCGCAAAGTATCTGAAAACCGTTACAAACGCCCAAAACTTTACCGCCCTTGTTTGCAAACTCGATAACGCTCTGCATCATCGGGCTGAAACGGGCAATTGCTCCGCAGCGCAGATAGTCTCCATAGGAAAAACCACCCGGTAGCACAATGCAGTCCTCGGCATTGAATGCGCTTAAATCTTTGTCTTTGTGCCAAAGCATTACGACTTCTTTATTCAAATCGTTTTGCAAGGCATCCTGCATGTCGCGGTCGCAGTTGGAACCAGGGAATACAACAACTCCGAATTTCATTTTCAGTGTGATTTTTTTGTGCTGATAAGAAAGCGCAAATATAGTCAAAAGCAGCAGAAAGGAAAAGCATTATTTGCCTAAAACCTTATTACGTGCAATACATGTAGGTTCGTATAAAAAGCGCCCAATACTATCAGCCAAAACCAGACGCTAACAAGCCATTTTGCATTGGAATAGTAAAATGTATTGGCGGACAACAAGGCCGCAGGAACGATGCTGAAAAGCAGAAGCTGCATCGGTTCTTTCGGAAACAGAAACGCGTTGGCAATAGTAAGCAGAAACGCAAAAGTCAATAATCCCCAGACTTTCCTGGCGGAAATCATCAGCTTTCCACTGTTCTGCGAACCGCTCATCATCCCAATCAAAACCGTTAATATGATAAACCCAAATGCAACGAGATAGATTAATGGGTCTTTGTTTAAAGAAAGGGGTTGAAAAGAAACCGCTGGTATGAATTTCAACAGCGAGCCTATTTTTTCGTGTACAAAATAGTCCTTCAGGAAAAGGTATGCACCGAGAAAATAGAACGGCAACAGCAATCCTATCAGCCAAACAATAACCAGCCTTAGCTTGAAACTACTCAACATTATCAATGCAAAAAACAAAACCAGCGCCCATATCAAAGATGGCGGGTACAAAATGACACTCACACCGGTAATCAAACTTAGGTTGAATATCAGCTTTTCAGGTTTCTCTGAAGTATGCAACAGGCGAAACGTGGCCAGTATCTCAATAAACAAAGTATTGACAATCAATGCGCTGCTGATACCATTCCATTGCGGTAGGATTGCAGTGAAAAGAACGTATGCCATGCCCGGTAAAGCGTTTTCTCTTTGAAAAAGAAAAAGATTGTTTGCCGCAGCATTTACCCTATTGGCTTGCAAGGAAACGAGAACCAGATAGAAAAGATACAGAACAACGCCGGAAGCAGAAGCCAGATTTGACAACATTTTGTCTAATATGGACTCGTTGCCGGAAAGTATTACCTGTGGACCTTCGAAAATAAATGGAAGGTGGACGAATACGCAAAACAATGTAATCCAGACAACCGCTGCCGCGGACTTAGTTTTAAATAGGGAAACCACTCTGTTCTTTTATTATTGTTATTGATTATCAACGCAAATATAATTTTATATTGGATTCCCCGGTTTCTTTGGGTAAATCTATAGGCAAATATTCGCCGACTTGACAAAAAGCAGAAAATTTTCCGTTTTTGATTTACTTATCCAAACTATACTACATTTGTCGCGTTTTCTTTAACAAACAATTCGGAAAATAGATTGTTGGAGAATCCATATTTTATCATTCATTTTATTGTAAGTGGGTAATAAGCATAACCTCAAAGGTATCTCGGCCGCCGGACTCATTGTAGCGTTAGGAATCATTTACGGCGATATCGGTACGTCGCCGCTCTACGTAATGAACGCCATCATCCGCGACAAACAAATAACCGAATTTCTCATCGTTGGAGCTATATCCTGTGTTATATGGACATTGACATTGCAGACCACGGTCAAGTATGTTATACTGACCTTACAGGCTGACAACAATGGTGAAGGCGGTATTTTCAGTCTGTTTGCGCTTGTGCGAAGGCAAAAGAAATGGCTGGTGTACGTTGCGATGATTGGCGGTGCCTCATTATTGGCCGATGGTATCATTACACCACCGGTAACTGTTACGTCTGCAGTCGAAGGTCTTCGTTTGATACATTTCCAACATCTGGATTTAAAAGCGATTACTACGACAGAGATTGTCTGGATAGTTATTTTTATTATAACTGGCCTCTTCTTTTTGCAACAGTTTGGGACTGCGTCTATTGGTAAGTTTTTCGGGCCGGTCATGTTGCTTTGGTTTTTGATGTTGGCGGTAACCGGAGCGTCCAATATACATCTGTATTGGCCCATATTGAAGGCATTGAATCCTTATTATGCCATTCATCTTTTGGCTGTTTATCCGCACGGATTTTGGTTGTTGGGCGCGGTCTTTTTATGTACGACGGGTGCGGAAGCCCTGTATTCGGATATGGGACACTGCGGTAGGGAGAATATTCGCATTTCCTGGATTTTTGTAAAAACTTGCTTGATTCTCAACTATTTGGGGCAAGGTGCTTGGTTGTTGCACAATCTAGATGGACAATATATCCATTCAAACCAGATGCAGGAAGCTGCAAATGCTTTTTTCAACATGATGCCGGAATGGTTCAAACTTACGGGAATCATATTGGCGACCTTGGCGGCGATTATTGCATCACAGGCATTGATTTCTGGTTCGTTTACCTTGATTTCGGAAGCGCAGCGACTGAACCTTTGGCCTAAAATAAAAATCATATATCCCACGGAAGAAAAAGGGCAGGTTTATATCCCCGGACTAAACTGGCTACTGTGTTTTGGTTGTATTTTCATCGTTTTGTTCTTCAAGGAATCCGCCAAAATGGAAGGTGCTTACGGTCTGGCGATTACACTGTGTATGATTAGTACATCGATTTTGTTTGTCAATTTTTTGCAGAAAAAACGAATCAATGTATTCCTGCGTTATCTCTATTTGACTGTTTTTTTGGTCATTGAGTTTTCATTTTTGTTTGCAAATCTGGACAAATTCCCACATGGTGGTTATGTGACGGTAATCGTTGCGGGCATTTTGTTTTATGTTATGTACACTTGGTTCCGCGCAAGGAAAATCAAGAACAGATATGTGGAATTTGTTCGGTTGGAACATTATATTCCGATGATTCAGGAACTGGGAAACGATAAAACCGTTGTTAAATATGCAACACACTTGGTGTATATGACGAGTGCGGACAATCCCAAAGAAATCGAACACAAAATCGTCTATTCAATATTGAACCGCAAACCCAAAAGAGCGGATATATATTGGTTTGTACACGTTGATGTATTGGACGACCCTTACACTTGCGAATATGTGGTTGACCATATTATACCAAACGACATTATCCGCGTGGAATTCCGCTTGGGATTCCGTGTCGAACAAAAAATCAGCTTAATGCTGCGCAAAGTGGTGGAAGAGTTGGCTGCAAACAGAGAGGTAAATATTGTGAGTCGATACGAAAGTCTGGAACGCAACAACGTGGCAGGAGATTTCCAGTTCATCGTTATGGAAAAATATTTGTCCAATGACAATGACCTGTCATTTTTGGACAAAATCGTCATGAAATCCTATTTCTGGTTGAAGCAAATCAGCTTGACCGAAGAACGCGGTTTTGGATTGGATCAAAGTTCCGTTGACGTTGAAAAATATCCGTTGATTGTTTCCAGTTCAGCTTCCATGCCTTTAAGAAGAATTTTTCCAAAAGAGAAAAAATAAAGTCTGTTTTAAAAAGTGTAAAAAAATCCTACTTATTCGTCAATATCTTCCAATAGAAACTTGGCTTTTTCAATAAGGACTTTACGTTCATATCTTTGAACATGCTGGTCAATGTGTTCCGCAATTCCGGGCTTTTGTAAGCCTTGTTGATGACCATGTTGAACAACCAAGGAAACTTGACGAGTTTTTGCATCGTGTAGCTCAATTGCAGTTCGTCTCCAATTTTTTTGAATAAAATATCGCCGTATTCTTTTTGTAAAAATTCAGCAGAAAAATTATTGGCTTCAACGGCTTTTACCGCTGCTTCTCCAGCCAACATACCGCTATACAAAGCATTGCCAATACCCTCTCCAGTGAAAGGGTCAATCAAGGAAGCTGCATCGCCGATTAGCATAAATCCATCACCCGA